>DLGM01000462.1:34141-36845 GCA_002482705.1 Cyanobacteria bacterium UBA7694 | reverse complement strand
AGGGTGCGGACTTGGTCCACTTCGACCTTGTAGATTTGGGAAATGGCCTTGGCAATTTCCACTTTGTTGGCTTTGGAGTCCACTTCAAAGACGTACTGATTCAGTGCGCCCAGCATCGTGGTTTTTTCCGTAACCAGGGGGTGTTTTACGACGGCGTAAGGATCTTTCATTCTGCCAGCAATCTCCTTTCAAGAATCTGCAGAGCGCTTTCAGCGATCACCACATGGTCAGCATTCAGAACGTCAACCACACCGATAAAAGCGGGGGAGACAACTTTGACCAAAGGCAGATTGCTGGTGGCACGGGAAAGGGCGTCACTATAATCAGAAATGATGACGACCTTTTGGCCTGCAGCAACGGTCATAGCCTGCATTAGCTTGTTGGCGTCTGCGGTTTTACCGAGGTTATTGAGGGCGCTATCAGCGATCACCACAATGCGCTCTTTCACGGTAGACAGAGCAGAAGCCACAGCTTTAGAAGCCATTTTACGGTTGAGCGAGGTAGCAAAACTGCGGGGTTTGGGACCAAAGCTGGTGCCGCCACCCTTCCACAGCGGAGAACGGCTGCTGCCTGCGCGAGCACGGCCCGTTCCTTTTTGCTTCCAAGGCTTCTTACCACCACCACGTACTTCCGCACGGGTTTTGGTCGAAGCAGTGCCCAAACGGGCATTGTTCATTTGACGCACGGCGGCCATATGCATCAGATCCACGTTGGAATCCAGATTAAACAGGCCTTCGGAAGCATCCACGCTTGAGAAAGCTTGGGTGGATGCATCAAATTTTTTCAGAGCAACGGTCATGAAACTATTTCCCCACTTTCAGATTGGGAGTAATTTTAAGCAACGCGCCGGTTGCACCGGGGGTTGCGCCCCGGATCAGGAGCAGGTTGCGCTCGGCATCTACGCCCACCACCGTGAGGTTCTTGACAGTTGCGTACTTGTTCGGTTTGCGACCGGACATTTTCAGCCCTTTGTAAACGCGGCTGGGGGTCGTACCGGCCCCAATGGAACCAGGAATACGATGGGACTTAGAACCATGGCTCATAGGACCACGGCCAAAATGGTGGCGCTTGGTAGCACCCATAAAGCCCTTACCAATGGGCTCACCCTGAATATCCACAGCTTGTCCAGCCTGGAAAAGGGTCACGGTCAGATTCTGACCAACTTCAAAATTGCCGTCTTCACTGCTGATATGAAACTCAACCAAGTGACGGGTAGGCGCAACGCCAGCCTTCACGAAGTGCCCTTGCAGGGGTTTATTCAGTTTGTGTTTAGCAATCGACTCATAGCCGACTTGAATGGAGGAATAGCCTTCTTTGTCTGTCTGCTTGACCTGCACTACCGGACAGGGTCCGGCCTGTACAACAGTGACCGGAACGCTGTTTCCGTTTTCGTCGAAGATATGAGTCATCCCTAACTTTTTGCCCATAAGGCCAACGGTAGAAGTCATAGGGAATTTGTCTCCTCTAGTTTCTCAATAGATATTGCTGTTTACAGCTTTACTTCGATGTCGACGCCGGCAGGCAGGTCAATATGCATCAGAGCATCCACGGTCTTGGTCGAAGGCTCCAGGATGTCGAGCAACCGCTTGTGGGTGCGAACCTCGAAGTGTTCACGGGACTTTTTGTCCACGTGCGGGGAACGCAACACGCAGAAGATGTGCTTACGCACGGGCAGAGGCACAGGGCCTACTACCTTTGCATCGGTTCTGCGCGCCGTCTCGACAATGCGCCGGGTCGATTCGTCCAAAAGACGATGATCGTAGGATTTCAGTCTGATTCTAATCTTTTGACCTGCCATATCGGTTACCTTCTATTAATCTTCTTGTTCAACGTCTTCAAGAATCTTGATGACGACGCCTGATCCAACGGTACGGCCGCCTTCGCGAATAGCGAAGCGCATACCATCTTCAATAGCAACCGGCTTCTGCAGGGTGACTTCCATTTCGATGTTGTCACCAGGCATGACCATTTCAACGCCATCGGGCAGCTTGATGTCGCCAGTTACGTCGGTGGTACGGACGTAGAACTGGGGACGATAGCCGGAGAAGAACGGAGTATGACGGCCGCCTTCATCTTTCTTCAGAACGTAAACTTGGGACATGAAGTGGTTGTGGGGATTGATCGACTTGGGTTTAGCAATAACCATGCCGCGCTCAATGTCGTTCTTGTCAATACCGCGGAGCAGCAGACCGACGTTGTCACCAGCCATGCCTTCATCCAGGGTTTTACGGAACATTTCAACGCCGGTCACGGTGGTGGTGCGGGTGTCGCCCAGACCGATAATTTCGACG
Source organism: Cyanobacteria bacterium UBA7694 (assembly GCA_002482705.1). GTDB lineage: Bacteria > Cyanobacteriota > Sericytochromatia > UBA7694 > UBA7694 > UBA7694. The sequence goes on along the minus strand of DLGM01000462.1, from coordinate 34,554 downwards.
CTTTCGCCAGTTTTGACCATACCGCGCTCGATACGACCGGTAGCGACAGTACCACGACCGCTGATGGTGAAGACATCTTCAACAGCCATCAACATGGGCTTGTCAACTTCGCGAGCAGGCTCAGGGATGTAGGAGTCAACGGCATCCATCAGGGCCCAGATTTTGTCAACCCACTCGTTTTCACCGCGTTGGGTTTTGGGGTTGTTGGTCATTTGCTCCAGAGCTTTGAAGCCAGAACCGGGAATGATGGGGATATCATCGCCGGGGAAGTCGTAGGTGCTGAGCAGATCGCGCAGTTCCATTTCGACCAGCTCGATCAGCTCGGGGTCATCAACCATGTCGACTTTGTTCAGGAACACGACCAAGCTGGGAACGCCAACCTGACGGGCCAGAAGGATGTGCTCGCGGGTCTG
>DLGM01000462.1:28997-34089 GCA_002482705.1 Cyanobacteria bacterium UBA7694 | reverse complement strand
GGTGATCATGTTCTTGATGTAGTCAGCGTGACCAGGGCAGTCCACGTGAGCATAGTGACGCGTGTTGGTCTCATACTCTACGTGAGCGGTGTTGATGGTGATACCGCGAGCCTTTTCTTCGGGGGCGGCGTCGATCTGGTCATAGGAACGGGCAGCAGCTTGACCAGCAGCAGCCAGGGTGCTGGTGATGGCAGCGGTCAGCGTGGTTTTACCGTGGTCAACGTGGCCAATCGTGCCAATGTTGACGTGAGGCTTGTTTCTCTCAAATTTTGCTCTCGCCATGGGAGTCTCCTAAAAGTTGCTTAAATTAGTTTTAAATAAACCTTAGTATTACAGGTGCTAAATCTACATGTTATCGCAGATTTTGCTGATCTGTCTATACCTTGGCGGCACCCGCCTGATGAATGACGGCCTCCGCCACGTTCTTGGGAACTTCAGCGTAGTGTGAGAACTCCATGCTGAAGGTACCACGGCCCTGGGTCGCAGAGCGAAGATCAGTTGCATAACCGAACATTTCTGCCAGCGGCACAGAAGCGCGAATTTTTTGCAGGCCACCTTCTTCAGCTTCCATGTTACGAAGCTCGCCACGGCGGCGACCCTGCATATCTCCCATGACGTCGCCCATATTGGTATCGGGCACAACCACTTCGAGATCCATGCGGGGTTCAAGCAGGTAAGGACCAGCTTTTCTCATAGCCTCTTTAAAGGCCATAGAGCCAGCAATACGGAAGGCCATATCCGAAGAGTCAACTTCGTGATAAGAACCATCGTACAGGACGACCTTGATGCCGATAACCGGGAAGCCCGCAAGCACCCCTGTGGTCATTGCATCTTTGATGCCGCCTTCAACTGCGGGGATGTATTCCTTGGGGATTACGCCACCAACAATTTCACTGACAAATTCGAAACTTTTTTCACCTTCAAGGGGTAGGGGCTCCATACGAATGCGCACGTGAGCGAATTGACCACGACCCCCGGTTTGCTTGGCAAACTTGGTTTCATGTTCAATCGACTTACGAATCGATTCACGGTAGGAGATCTGGGGTTTACCCACGTTGGCCTGAACGCTAAACTCACGCAGCAAACGGTCAACAATGATTTCCAAGTGCAGTTCGCCCATCCCTCTGATGATGGTTTGGCTGGTTTCATGGTCAACGGAAACGCGGAAGGTAGGATCTTCTTCAGCCAGACGGTTCAGAGCGCCGGACAGCTTGTCACGATCAGCCTGGGTCTTAGGCTCAATGGCAACCGAGATAACAGGCTCAGGGAAGGTGATGCTTTCGAGAATCACGGGGGTGTCTTCAGAGCAGAGAGTATCGCCAGTCGTGGTGTTCTTGAGACCCACAGCAGCGGCAATATCACCCGCCAGCACTTCTTTCACTTCAAGGCGATCAGCGGCGCGCATTTGCACCAGACGGGAGATGCGCTCTTTGTTGCCTTTGGTCGAGTTATAGACATAACTGCCAGAGTTGAGGGTGCCAGAATACACGCGAATGAAGGTCAACTTACCAATGAAGGGATCGCTGAGGATTTTGAATGCCAACGCAGAGAACGGAGCGTTATCTTCGGCGGGCAATTCAATCAGTTCATCTTCGTCTTTGCCCGGATCGGTGTCTTTCACTGGGGGCAGATCGACAGGTGAAGGCAGATAGTCGATGACCGCGTCAAGCATTTTCTGGACGCCTTTGTTTTTAAAGGCAGTACCACAAAGCACCAGAACCGCAGCATTGCCAATCACGGCAGCGCGAAGACCCGTTTTGATTTCTTCGTTGCTGATCTCTTCACCTTCAAGGTATTTGTTCAGCAGTTCGTCGTCTTGTTCAGTAGCCGCTTCGATCATTTCTTCACGATATTTCTGAACTTGTTCAAGCATGTTTTCAGGGATGGGGACTTCTTGAATGTCTTTGCCCAGGTCATCAGCATAGTGATAAGCCTTTTGCTCGAGCAGGTCAATAATACCGCTGAATTCGTCATTGGTGAAAATGGGCAGCTGAATGGGCACAGCTCTTGCGTTCAAACGATCGCGCATACGATCGACGACCCGCAGGAAGTTGGAGCCTTGGCGGTCCATCTTGTTGACAAAAGCGATACGGGGGACTTTGTATTTGTTGGCTTGACGCCACACAGTCTCAGACTGGGGCTGTACGCCAGCAACAGCGCAGAACACAAAGACGCCGCCATCAAGAACACGCATAGAGCGCTCAACTTCAACAGTGAAGTCAACGTGACCGGGGGTATCAATAATGTTGACGCGGTGACCTTTCCACTCGGAGGTGATTGCAGCAGAGGTAATCGTAATACCGCGCTCGCGCTCTTGCTCCATGTAGTCGGTGACAGCGGTGCCTTCGTGGACTTCGCCAATTTTGTGCACCATACCGGTGTAGTACAGGACGCGCTCAGTGGTGGTCGTTTTACCGGCATCAATGTGAGCAACGATACCGATATTGCGGACCTTTTTAATGTCTACGGTTCTAGCCATGGTTCGATATCCTGTTCCTTAATAACGGTAGTGAGCGAAGGCACGGTTGGCGTCTGCCATTTTATGGGTGTCGTCCTTCTTTTTGACGCTGGCACCAGTACCGTTGTAGGCATCAATGATTTCAGCAGCCAACTGCTCTCTCATCGACTTGCCGTTGCGTACGCGGGCATATTTGATCAACCAACGAAGGGCGAGGGCTTGGCCGCGCTCCTGGGAAACTTCGATCGGCACCTGATAGGTAGCACCACCGACGCGGCGGGGTTTTACTTCAATCATGGGGGTGGCATTCTTGAGGGCTTGTTCGAAGACTTCAAACGCGGGCTTTTTCAGCTTTTGCTCGGCTTGCTCAAGGGCGCGGTAAAAGATACCTTCAGCAACAGTTTTTTTGCCGCGGGTCATCAGGCAGTTAATGAATTTTGAAACCAGAACGCTGCCATGAACTGGATCGGCGATGGGAATACGCTTTTTAACTCGTGCTCTTCTAGGCATACACTTTGTTTAACCTCTATTTCTTTTTGACGGCGCCTTTGGCTGCACCTTTCTTCGGCACCTTCGCTCCGTACTTAGAGCGACCCTGCATACGGTTGGCCACCCCAGAGGTGTCCAGTGTGCCACGCACAATGTGGTAACGTACGCCGGGCAGGTCCTTAACGCGGCCGCCGCGCAGCAGTACTACAGAGTGCTCTTGCAGGTTATGCCCCACCCCAGGGATGTAGGCAGTAACTTCAATCTTGTTGGTCAGACGTACACGGGCAACCTTCCGCAGAGCCGAGTTCGGCTTCTTCGGGGTCGTGGTGTACACGCGGGTGCAAACCCCACGTCTTTGCGGACAATCTTGTAAAGCCGGTGACTTTGTCTTACGGATCACCTTTTTTCTAGGCTTTCGGATTAATTGGTTGATGGTAGGCAAGTGACGTCCTCCTCGCTTCGTTACAGAACTTTAAATTTAGGCTAAATACACATAAAAATGTAGATACAGGAAAAAAAGTATAGCAGCTCGTGACTCGCAATGTCTACCATATCGCGGGCTTCCGCCCCCGGTAGATGATTGCGCTCTGAAGGAGTTGAGGCTACTAAGGCCTGTGTCTAGGGAAAGGCATGATGCTCTTCAGGGAAGCACATGCGTATTCAGGATAACAGATCTTGTTACTGAAGTTTATAGTTAAGGCCTGTGTCTTGAAGACGCATACGCACATCTTGCAGTTGGTGAATGAGCGCATCGTCAATATTTCCAGCCGCTTGCGCCTGTTGAATTAAATAATCCAGCTTGGCAAGAATCGCTTCCAGCTTTTGGTGTTCGACCGTCAAACTATTGCGAAAATGGTCGAGCAAGCGGTTAATTTCGTCGGCCAATTCTTGGAGTTCGTCGCCTGTGCGCAGAAAAATGCGGGCACTGAGATCGCGCTCATCGATAATATGGCGGAAGGTTTTTTCAATTTTGTAGATCGGCCCGGCAATTTTATGGGTGAACAGAATGCTAATCGCCGCCACCAGCACCACGCAAGAGATGACCAAAATAATGTACAGAGCCGGAAACACGGGCGAGGCATTTTTTAACATCGGTGCCAACAGCGTCAGAACCACCCCTAAATTGAGGCCGACCCCTATCGACAACACAAACATAAAGGCATATTTTGTCTGCAAATCGCGTTTGATCAGGTACTGTCGCCGAACATAGGGTCGCTTGTCGAGGGTGGCCATTAGAAGTTAACCATTCGTGAGGGTATAAACTTTGCCAGATCGCTTATGGAGCTTGCCATCGCGATTATAACAAAAGAGGTAATACTTGGTGTTGCTTTGTAATGGTTGGTAAGCAACCATGCCGGGGGGACCTTGCTCCCCCAAATAGTCAAGGGCCCATTTCCCACTTTCGACTTCACCGCGTGCCGCAGAAAATGGGTTGGGCAGAATTTTATTGTATTTTTTCTCGGTGGCTACCCGTCCGAGGGTCCGCAAATCCTCGGGGTAGACACTGTGGTCAACTTTATACGTTTCCAGCATAATGCGCAGCGTGCGGGCATTGGACTCCATACTGGCCTGCTTGGCATTATCCTGCTGACGAATAAAATTGGGCATCACAATCATCGCCAACACGCTGATAATAATCGCAACGGTCAGGATTTCGAGGATCGTTAGGCCGCGTTCATTGCGCGTTAGAGGCGTTCTGAGCATGACTCCACAATTGCTCCAGGTCATAAAAGCTGCGCAGGGACTCCTGCATAATATGAATAATGGCAAAGCCAGCATCAATAAGAATCCAGCTGCCTTCAGATTGTCCTTCAAGGCCGTAGAGCTTTAAACCCTGCTCTTCGAGATAGCCATCAACGGCTTGGGAGAGAGCTTGGGTATGGGGGCGGGAGTTGCCACTGCAAATGACAAAATAGTCGGCCATGCTTGAGACTTGGCTAACGTCAATCGAGACAACATCAAGGGCCTGCTTGTCATCAAGGGCAGCCAAGAGGCCTTGCATATGCCGGGCCACATCTTGGTCAGTTAATAGTTTTTCGTGATTAGTAGAGTTGTTCATTTCAAGCGCCAGTGTAGCATATTTTCAAGGGGTTTGCTATCTCTCCAGGGCCAGTCCGTTCCTCCATTTCCAACGTAGGTGCACAA
>DLGM01000462.1:0-28975 GCA_002482705.1 Cyanobacteria bacterium UBA7694 | reverse complement strand
CATTGCCTCTATATAGAGGCAATGAAAAGGCTTGCCGCATTATCATGAAACGTCCAAATTGACCGGCACTGGCTATCTCTCCGCGCTGGTCAATTCGCTTGTCGATCAAGGAAGGCCCTCCCACATACTCGCTAGAGGCACGGCCAAACGCGGGCTCACAGCCCCCCCGATTCGGCCGGGAGATACAGTTGATGGGCCTGAATATAAGCCCAAACCTCAGCCTGTAGCATATAACGGCAGGCATGGCCCTGCTGAAAACGACGGCGTATCAAGGTCGAAGAAATATCGAGCAGGGGCATATCAATGGCATGTACCTTTCCCGCCAAAGCAGGAAGATGCGTGTGCACATAAGCCTCCATCGCCTCGGTTCCCCGGAGGGTGGGATGTTGGCGCGACAACACCGCCAAATGGCAATAATCCCCGAAAGAGGCCCAGGAGTCCCAGGTGTGCAGGGTCAATAACGAGTCGAGACCAATAATAAAAACGGGCGGGGCATCAAACTGCGGAGCGAGAGCCTGTAAGGTTTCAATCGTAAGGCTGGGGCGGTCGCGATCAATTTCAAAGCGACACACCTCAAAACGTGGATCCGCCGCCGTCGCCAAGGTGACCATTTCCAGCCGGTGATGCTTGGCTGTGACCCGACGATGGGCCTTATGGGGCGGCTGCCCGGCCGGGACAAACCACACCTTTTGTAAGCCCATGGTTTCAAGCACCCATTCGGCCATCGCCAAATGCCCCAAATGAATGGGGTCGAAGGTGCCCCCAAGCAGGCCGACCGACTGTGGCATAATTGGCATAACTACATTCTAATAGCGAGACCGCCGATATGAAAGACAGCCCCCTCTCTACGCAGCCCTATAAAGGCACCCGCGACTTTTTCCCCGAAGACATGCAGCTGCGCAGCGCCCTCTTTAACCGCCTGCGCCAAGTGGTCAGCACTTACGGCTACCAAGAATATGATGGCCCGATGTTAGAGCCCTTTGAGCTCTATGCCAGCAAAACCAGCGACGAAATTGTGAATGAGCAATTGTACAGCTTCACCGATCGGGGTGACCGCAAAGTGGCCATGCGCCCAGAAATGACCCCTACCTTAGCGCGCATGGTGGCCGCCAAGGCCAACAACCTTCCCCGCCCGATTCGCTGGTTTAGCATCCCCAATTTATGGCGTTATGAACGCCCGCAAAAGGGCCGTCTGCGTGAACACTGGCAGCTCAATGTGGATATTTTAGGGCCTGCTGCGCAAGATGCGGAACTGGAGTTATTACAGGTTGCCATTGACCTGTTGCGCGCCTTTGGAGCCAATGAAACCCACTTTGAAATTCAGATCAATCACCGCGAACTGACCAATAGCCTGTTTAACGAGGTATTGCAACTCAATCCCGAACAACGGCAAGCGGTGGCCCGGGCCATTGATAAGCGCGATAAAATCACCCCGGAAGCCTTCCGGGAGTTATTGGTCAAAGCCGCCTGTCACGACGAACAAATTGCCACCATCGAACGCTTTTTACACGCCGACCTGAACGAAGTGGCAAACATTTGCCCTGAGAGCAGCGGTCTGCTAAAACTCCAAACACTCTTTGAGTTGCTCACGGCCCTGGGCTTAAGTGCCTATTGTAGTTTTTCGCCCACAATTATGCGCGGCTTTGATTATTACACCGGCACCGTGTTTGAAATTTATGACCGCGCCCCCGAAAATCGCCGCGCCCTGTTTGGCGGTGGCCGGTATGACAATTTGGTGGGTATGTTTGGGGGCGAAAAAATCCCCGGTATTGGTTTTGGGATGGGGGATGTCACCCTGCGCGACTTTTTAGAGACCCATGGGCTGTTGCCTACTTTACCCCCTGCCAGCCAGGTCCTGGTCGGGCTGTTTAACGCCGACCTCAAAATCCCGGCTTACCAATTGGCGCGCGATCTCCGAGCGGCTGGATTACGGGTGGAAAACATTCTCGAGCCAACCAAAAAGATGGGCAAACAGTTTGAAGTCGCCGATAAAAAAGGCATCCCAATTGTGGTCATGATGGGCCCGGATGAACATGCCGAAGGCTGCGCCACTGTAAAACACCTGGCCAGCGGCCACCAAGAAAAAGCCGCTTTAGGCGATTTACCAGCCTTGATTCAGCAACTACTGGCTTAAACCGTTAAAGCCGGGGCCTACATTGCCCCGGCTTCACGAGCTAAAGCACGCTCACCACTTCCAGGGCGGTTTCAATCCGCCCAAACGGCGCGCTGACTTGTACCCCATGCAATTCCGGACGCAGCTCCAATAACATTTCCTGGGCAATGCGAATACCTTCTTCACGGGCTTGACCCACCTGATCAGCCTCATACATGCGCTGCATAATGGTATCGGGAATCACCACGCCCGGCACCTCATTGCGCATAAATTCGGCATTGCGGAAGCTGGCCAGCGGCCAAATACCCGCCAAAATCGGAATACGGTGCGATTCAGTCTGGTCTAAAAAGCGCCGGAAAGCGTCAATGTCAAACACGGGCTGGGTAATTGCATATTCGGCCCCTGCTTCGACTTTATAAAAGAAACGACGTAGTTCCCGTCCCAGATCAAAGGCATAAGGATTCACGCCTACGCCAATCAGATAACCCGTCGGCTGTTTGATCGGCGTTTGGCCCAAGTCATAACCATGATTGAGACCCCGCACCAAATTGGTCAAACCAATGGCATCAATGTCAAAGACTGCTGTCGCATCCGGGTAATCACCCAACTTGGGCGGATCACAGGTCACCAACAAGAGATTGTGAATACCTGCGGCATACAATCCCAATAAGTCAGACTGCATCCCCAATAAATTGCGATCGCGGCAACAATAGTGCGGAATTGGCTCAATGCCAATTTGTTGATGAATCAAAATCGACAGTACTTGGTTGCTCATGCGAGCCGAAGCCCGTGGCCCATCCGGCAAATTGATCGCATCAATGCCCTGGGCGTGTAATACCCGTGCTTTTTCGAGAATGTCTGTCGGGTCACAGCCCTTGGGCGGTGTTAACTCAACACTGACCACAAACCGCTGATCATGAATCGCCTGGGCCAAACGAGATTTTTCCGCCATCGGAATCGGTTCAATATTGGGGGCACACACTACCGCTTTGGGGCGCACCGCTTCGGCCTGGGAGCGGGCCATACTCTGCATCGCTTTGACCGAGCGAGCCATTTCGCGAATATGTTCAGGAGTGGTGCCACAACAACCCCCGATCATTTGCACCCCGGCCTTGAGCAGCTTGCGGGTGTACGAAGCCATATACTCAGGCGAGCACAAATAGATCGTGCGGTCTTGGTACACGCGGGGATGCCCAGCATTGGGCTGCACAATCAAGGGTTTATGGGTGTATTCCTGCATGATCGGAATAATGTCGAGCATGGTTTTAGGGCCCACGCTACAGTTGAGGCCAATGGCCTGAACATCCAGCGCATCCAAACGGGGGGTAAACACCTCAGGGGGAGTTCCCAAAAGTGTACAGCCATCTTCATTGACCGTTACGGCAGCAACAATGGGTAAGGCACAATGTGCACGCACCGCAGCCACTGCCTGTGCCAGCTCTTCAAGGTTGGTAAAGGTTTCGAGAATAAACAGATCCACGCCCCCCTCCAAGAGTGGGCGCACCTGCGCCGCAAAAGCTTCGCGAGCCTCTTCAAATGAGGTCGGCCCCAAAGGCTCAATGCGAATGCCCAGGGGACCGATCGATCCGGCCACATAGGCCTGACTCCCCGCCACTTGCCGCGCCAGTTGGGCCCCACGCAGATTAATTGCATGTACCTGATCCCCCAAGCCGTGGGCTTTGAGCTTATAACGATTGGCCCCAAAGGTATTGGTTTCAAGCACTTCGGCTCCAGCCTCAAGATACTCGCGATGAACTTCTTTCACCAACTCCGGCTGGGTCATATTTACATGATCAAAACAGGTATTAATAAACACGCCACGTGTGTATAACATAGTACCCATCCCCCCATCCCACATCACGCGTTGATCGGGGGCTAAGCGTTCACGAAACGGGCGACGCATAAATAATATCCTTAGAAAACAAAGTGTACCTATTGTAACACCGTGCATCAAAAGCTTAGGCTCATTGTCTGGATCTGGACAAGGCTATCGGAAAATTGCTACTTGACAGGGTTTTACAGGGATGAACTGATATTTCTTTTTCGTTAAAAATGACGCCTTAATGGTTGGGCGCAGGGCGGATGCTATTCGCCCCGACAACCACATTCTCACCTAACTGCAGTTGTTCTCTCGCACCCTTGACAGCATTGGCAATCCCATTTATGGTGAAATTCATGAAAACATCCGAAAAAATTTATTTAACGCTGTTTATTGTAGGCACGCTTGCTCCTTTGTGGCCGCTTGTCGATTTAGCTCAACAGATTCCCCCTTCGTTTGGCGCTTTTGTCGCCCAAACATGGGTCACACCCTTGAGTCGCAGCTTGACCACTGATTTGCTGATCACCTGTGTCATTTTGTGGTACTGGATTGCCCAAGAATGGCCGACTCACCGCGCCCCGGGCCGCGCCCGCTGGCTCTGGATCATAGCGGCCTGCAATCTGTTTGTGGCCATTTCCAGCGCCATGCCGCTGTACTTGTATTTGCGCAGCCGCTGGAAAAACACCCCCTCAGAGCCATAAAAAAAAGCCCCGGCGAGATGCCGGGGCTTCTTCCAAGCAACGGGTTATTCTTGCGAAACGCCAGTAAAGTGGAAGTCACGGATTTTGAGAGCCGGAACCCCAATTTTGCCAAAATAACCATTAAAGCTATACACCCGATTTCCGATCGCATCAATATTGGCAAAGGCCTTTAAGAGCGACTCGTTGTAACGCATATTGCGCAGCGGCTGGGTGAGTTTGCCATTTTCAATCAGGAAGGTGCCATCGCGGGACATCCCTGTCATGGTCGCCTGTTTTTCATCAACCATATTCGAGTACCAAAAGCGGGTGATATAAATGCCGCGCTCCGTGCTGGCAATCATTTGCTCCACGCTCTGATCACCGGGCTCCAGAAAAATATTGCCCGCCAGCGGCCCCATCGTGTTCGGGGGCATCAAAGCATGGCCCGTCGGCGATTTGCCAGCCTTTTTAGCGGTTTTGCGGTCATAAGCCACGGCCTGCAAAACCCCATTTTTAACCAGGGTCAGGGGCTGTTTGGCCCGGCCTTCATAATCAAAGGGGCAACCCAGCACCTGCCAGCGGAAGGGGTCATCCACCAGGGTAAAGCGCTCATCAAACAGCTTCTCACCCAGATGCCCAGCGGTAAAGGTGCGGTCTTCTTCAAACGAGCGGCCCCCAAAACCCAGGTAGTTGAGATACTCGACCAGTTCGAGCACTGCCGGGGGTTCGAGAATGACCGTATACGACCCCGGATCCACCGCCACCGGATTGCGACTGCGCTCCGCCTTGGCCATCGCCGACTGGGTCAGCTGCTCCACCTCGATTTCGCGCACGTCCGGGCTGTGGTACTCGGCCCAAGCCGAACCACTGTGAGAGGCCATGGCCGTAAAGGTCAGGGAAGATTTGGTCCAACTGTGATAAGCAAACAGCCCTTTGGAGTTCATGATCGTGAGCATGTCATCGCCATTGACCAGCATGCCCGCGGCGGTCAGATCCCGGCGAATAGCTTCTTTGAGGATTGGCTCTAGGCGCGCTGACTTTTCTTCGGGGGAATAGTCGAGGGTGCCTTCAAAATAGGATTGGGGCATTTCTTGATAGGTTTCTTGGTTATCAAGAACCGGCACCCACTCCAAATCGGGCTTGCTGTGTTTGGCAGCCACACAGGCGTTCTCAACCACTTTGCGCAGATTTTCACCGTCAAAGAGGTTGCAAGAAGCCACGCCCACTTGGTTGCCAAAGGCCACCCGCACGGTCAGATCGTACTCTTTTTGGGCCCCGTTTTGGGAGATGTAGTTATTGGTAAAACGGGTTGAAAAGGTTTTTCCACCGCTGAGAATCACTTCGGTTTCGTCGGCGGGGGAAACCCGAATGGCCTCGGAAAGAATTTCAAAGGCTTTGTCTTTATTCAGCATAACCCACCCCTACATTGACATTGTTGAAACGGGCATAAGAGACCCCGTGGCCGACACGGGCCACCTGCATGGGCTGGCCTTTACCACAGTTGGGGGTGCCCCAGACGTCATAATACTTTTCATTGGCAATGGCGTCACAACTGCGCCACAGCTCAGGCGTAATGCCCGTATATGTGGGGTTTTTAACCATGCCAACAATTTTGCCCTTTTTAATTTCCCAGCCGATTTCAGCCCCAAACTGGAAGTTAAGGCGCTTATCATCGATCGACCAGCTGCGGTTGTCGGTCATGAGAATACCGTCGTCAGTGGTTTCGATCATCTCTTGTAAATCGTGTTGACCAGGCAAGAGGTTAATATTGCTCATGCGCACAATCGGCACATGGTTCCAGCCCTGGGCGCGCATCGCCCCATTCGATTCTTGGCCCAGTTGCTGAGCGGTTTCCCGGCTCATTAAATAACCGACAAATTTGCCATTGCGAATAATGTCTGATTGCTGGGCGGGGGTGCCTTCATCGTCATAACCAAATGAACCCAGGCCGCCCGGCACGGTGGCGTCCGCCACCAAGTTGACAATTTCAGAGCCATATTGGAAATGCCCCAGTTTGTCTTGGGTTAAAAAGCTGGTACCGGCAAAGTCGGCTTCGTGGCCCAAAACCCGGTCAAATTCGACCGGGTGCCCACAGGATTCATGCACCTGCAACGCCAGTTGAGAGCCCCCTAAAATAATCGTCTTTTTGCCCGATGGGCAGGACTTAGCCGTCAGCAGTTGCACCGCTTCTTCGGCTATTTTGTGGGCATTTTCTTTGAGTTTTAAGGTGGGAATCAGCTCATAACCGGCTGATTTATATTGGCCCCCAAACGACGAGGGGAAAGAGCGGGTCTGCACTTCCGTATCAGAAACGGCAACGGCATTGATCCCGGCCCCGGTTTGGATAATTTCTTGTTCAATTTGACTGCCATCACTGTTAACAAAAAACTGCCACTCTTTCCAGAGATCCATGCTCGCTTCCGTCAGGGCAATGCCTTTGACCACACGCATGGCTTCTTCGGCGTCAAACAGAAAGGCGAATTTGTCTTCCAGCGAGACGGCAAAAGGGTCTTGTTCACAGGGAGAGCGCCAGGTGGTGATCACGGGTTTGCGGGCCTCTAGGATCACTGGCTTGAGATACAGGTGGGCCGAGTCTTTGGCCAAAGAAATAGCGCGCTGAACGGCAATTTCTACTTTCGATTTTTTGAGGTCGGGGTTCCCGGCAAAACCCCAGGCGCCGTTACATAAAACACNNCTGGTATTGCGGATGTCAATCCGCTCGGTTTGCAGACGGATTACGCGGGCGTCGGCATAAGTCGCGCCCATCTGCAGGGCGGTGTCGACCGCCAATTTCGCTAAATCTTTTTCAATCACGGTGTTCCTCTGTCAAATGTCAGGATCACGCGGTGGCAGCAAGCTCACCTGTTCTCCTTCATTGTAACCGCTTTTACCTGGCAGACGCGAATAGGGTCGCGGCGAAATCATGGGCGGGTGAGTCTCAGCGACTGCCCAGGAGCGGGGGCTTCTAGCTCTTTGACAGCCGCAGGCCCGCCCCCAATACCCACCTGACAAGCGGTGCACAAAAACAAGGCCAAAATCCACAGTTTTTTCATCACGGTGTTCCTTCTATCGGTATAACATTTAAATCTCTCGCTCCCGAGACACTTTTGAGCACCGTTTCGATATAATCGAGGGCACTGGTTTCATGACCCACGTCCTGCTGGGCTTTTTCGGATAAGAACCATTTGTGTTCGAGCATTTGGCAATAGAGCTGAGTCGGGTGAGTGTCTTCCGGTCGCCAAGGTTTGAGGCGTTCTAAGCTGGGCTGATAAAGCTCTTGTAACCAGCGCCAAGCCGCCACACTGACGGGCATACTGCGATTTTGCTGCTGCATGAGCCGGGCCCGCAGTTCCTGAATTTCATTCATGATCTGTTCCGCCTGACGGTCCTCTGCATCCACCCCGGTCAAAGAATGTAAGAGTTCTCGGTGAAAGTGACGGTCGGTAACAACCGCCCGCATCCGCAGTTTATCCCCGTCTGGAGTGCGTTGCAGCACGACTTCATCTACCGAAAAGCCCAGCTGGTTCAAGGCACGAATGCGCTCCTGCACCCGGTAGGGCTGCTGGGCATCGAGCACTTCTTCGCGATTAATTTCAGCCCATAAGCGCTCATAACGTTCGCGGATATAGGCCCCCGTTTCAATGACCGGATAACTGGCAGGGATCAAGCCCGAAGCCATGAGATCTGCGAGCGCCCCGCAGACGTTTTCTTCCATGACATCGAGCTCATAACTGCGCAAACTCTCCGAAAGGGTGGGGTGAATCTCTGAGGTTTCTGCATCCACCAAATAGGCCTGTAAGGTGCCCGCATCACGACGGAAGAGGGTATTGGACAGGGAACAATCGCCCCAATAGACCCCGGCTAAATGCAATTGCACCAATAAACTGGCCATGGCATCGAGCAATAAGTCCCGGTGCCGATCCCGATCTGGGGAAGCAAACAGAGCCTGATAAGGCATCGAATACTCCAGATAGCGGGTGATCAAAATACTGGCTTCCCCCTGAGCCGTCTTAACCTGCACATGCCCAATCGGGTCAACCGTCGGCAAGTGCTGTTCTTTCATTTGGCGCAGGAGTTGATACTCTTTTTCCGCCAGACCAGGGGGCAATTCCTTGAGGGCATACAATGCCTCTTGGTAATGAATAAACACGACCGGGTGCCGCGTCAGGCCAATCGGCAAAGGCTCTAAATAGGCACACTGCCCCACCCACTGCCCCACGGGAAGCGCCCAGGGTAGATCCAGAAAACTGGGGGATCCTGGGCGCAGGGAAGAGGAAATAAAACCGGCCAACGGGTTAAGCCTGCTTACGCAGACCTTTGATATGGTCCATCACGCCTGAAATGGTGGGCAAACTGCCGGGGGCAGCCCCGGTCATTTGGTAAAAACCATTCAGCGCAGTGTCCACAGGTTTGGCAAGGGTGTCCACGGTTTTTTCGAGGTTGCCTACCAGACTGTTGAGATAGGCCTCATACCCTTCGTCCGCGTTTTTACGTACAAAGTCTTCAGCGCGGTGATGCACTTCTTCAGCCACCATGGCAACAATTTCAGCTTGCAGAGTCAGTCCATATTTTAAAAGATCGGTCAACATACTCGATGCTCCCAAAAAGAATTACACTTAGCGTAACATGCCCACTGAAGGCCCGGTGACTTTAAGCGCTTAAAGCCGGGGCAGCCAGTCAGCCACCGCCTCGGCAAAACCGCCCTGATCATGGGCGGATACGGTGGCAAATTGGGTACGCAGATCAGCGGGCGCATTTTCAACAACATAGGCCGCAGGAGCCCAGTGGAGCAAATCGAGATCATTATAATCATTGCCAATCGCCATGACCGGGGCCGTAGGTAAATCCCGTTGGGCCAACAGCCGGGCAGCGCTCTGCCCTTTGGAGACCTGAGCCGGAAAAATCTCCAGCCAGCCAGAAGCATGATCGAGCGGCGAAGTCGCCCGAATGACGCTGCACTCAGGAAAAACTCGCTGCAACTGAGCAAACACAACCGGGGTCGTCTCTGGGGGCTCAACCACCAATAGCTGGCTGATGTGTTCAGGGGCTTGAGCCAAAGGTTGAGCGACCTCGGGATAGAGGCCCAACCGCGCTTCAAAGTCGGCATTGTCCTGACGGCTGCGGTGAAAATAAAGCTGGTGATTGTCGGGCACGGGCCCATGAGCCATAAAGTCGAGGGCACAGTCTTGCAAATAAGCAATGATCGGTTTGGCCAGATTGGGGGCCAAGTGGTGAGACTCCAGCAGCGTTTGCTGCTGCCAGCACCAGACCCCGGCCCCGGAAGAAAAGATCAGGACATCAATCGGAAAAGCTGGATCAAGCACCTTGCGGGCCGAATAGAGGGAGCGCCCGGTCGCAGCGACCCGCAACACGCCCTGATCAGCCAAGTGATGTAAAGCCTGCTGATTGACCGAACTGAGGGAGCCATCCCCGTTGAGCAAAGTTCCATCGAGATCGGTAAAACAAACCCCACGCGCCATTAGGGCTGCCAAGCGCCAGTGCGTAACCAGGGGTTATAGATATCGCCGTCACTACTGGAGGTACCCGTGATGGGAGCCGTCTGCTGCTGCTCGATCCAGGCCAAAGCGGCTAATACCGGCACAGGCAGAGCAACCTCTGCGGGAAGTAGATCGTCTGCATAGTGCTGCACAAAATGAGTATCAATCGCCCCAGCGGCAAACTGCGGGTGGGCCAACAGGCGTTGTAAATAGGCCTGGTTGGTGGTCACACCCAAAATTTGATACTGGCGCAAAGCCTCCTGCATACGCGCAATGGCCTCTGCACGTGTGTGGCCAACCGTTACCAGTTTGGCGAGCATAGGGTCATAATAAGGAGTGACTTCCATGCCCGGGTAAAGAGCCGAGTCAACCCGCACCCCATACGCTTGTGGCTCACGGAGTAGGTGAACTTTGCCCGTAGTGGGCATAAAGTTACGATCCGGATCTTCTGCATACAGGCGAACTTCGAGAGCATGGCCTCGCGGTTGTAGATCTGCCTGGGTAAATGAAATAGGCTCCCCTGCGGCAACACGAATTTGTTCTTTGACCAAATCAATGCCGAGCAGCATTTCGGTAATCGGGTGTTCAACTTGCAGACGGGTATTCATTTCTAAGAAATAAAAGCGCTGCTGATCATCAAGCAACATTTCCACGGTTCCGGCGTTGACATACCCGACCGCTTGCGCCGCTTGAATCGCCGCTTGCGCCATGGCCGCTCGCAACTCAGGGTTGAGAGCCACCGAAGGGGTTTCTTCGACAATTTTTTGGTGGCGGCGCTGAATCGAGCACTCGCGCTCGTACAAATGCAGGGTCTGGCCATGGGTATCAGCCAAAATCTGGAACTCAATGTGACGCACGGAGGTAAAATAACGCTCTAAAAAAATGGCGTCATCCCCAAAAGCATTCATGGCTTCGCGTTTGGCCGCTTGCACCGCAGCATCGAGGTCTTCAAGGCGTTCGACCACGCGCATGCCTTTACCCCCCCCGCCAGCAGAAGCCTTGACCAACAGGGGAAAACCAATGCGTTCGGCATGTCCACGTAAAGTCGGCAGAGACTGGTCATCCCCATAATAACCGGGCACCGTCGGCACCCCAGCCGCATCCATACACTGCTTCGAGGCAATTTTACTGCCCATGAGCTGAATGGCCGCAATCGGGGGACCAATAAAGTCGATCCCGGCTGCCGCACAGTCAGCAGCAAAGGTATCATTTTCACTTAAAAAACCATACCCAGGATGGACCGCTTCGGCCCCACAGGCTTTGGCAATGGCTAAAATTTTGTCTGCACACAGATAACTTTCATTGGCAGGAGCAGGGCCCAATAAATAGGCTTCATCTGCCAGTTGAACATGTAAGGCCGAGGCATCGGCTTCAGAATAAACGGCGATCGGGGAAATATTCATTTCACGGCAGGCGCGAATCACGCGCACGGCAATTTCACCACGGTTGGCAATCAGGAGCTTACGGTACTTGGTTTTTTGCAACATGCTACCATTATATCGAAGAAAGTAAGCGCTGGAACAAACGCCTTGGTGTGAATGTCTCCTGAAACACAGCGCACTCCATGCGATGAAAGGATACAGTATGATTTTGAAACAACGCCTCAAGACCCGTCTTTTGGCCGCCACCGCTCTAATCGTCATGCCACTGGCAACCCTAATGCCCCCCGAGGCTCAGGCCCAAACCAAAGCCGCCACCGAATCCGTCGTTGATAATGTGGGCAGTGTTGCTATCGACTGGACCCAAGGTATTGTGCGTGTCACCGGTTCGGGTGCGCCCCCTGATCGCGGCAGTGCAGCCCACAAACGTTTGATGGCAGAACGGGCAGCCACTGCCGATGCCCATCGCCAGTTGGCTGAAGCCATGAATGGTGTGCGCGTTGATGCCGAAACCCTGGTTCGCGACTATGTGACCGAAAGTGACGTGATCCGCACCAAGGTCAGCGCCCTGATCAAAGGGGCCCAAAAGGTCAATACCCGTTACCTTTCCGATGGATCAATTGAAGTGGATATGGTGGTCAAACTGTATAACCAAGCGGGCCTCAGCGGCGTCATCCAACCACAAAAAAACCGCGTTCCACCGCCTCCGGTCGAGTTAAAACCCGAACCTCAACCGGGCGAATACACCGGCATTATTATCGACTGCCGAGGCCTCGGCGTACAGGCAGCCATGAGCCCAGCCATTCTCAATCAGAGCGGGGGCGAAGTGTATATCGGCAATCTGCCCGTTGACCCAGATTTTGTAGTCAACAACGGGATTGTAGGCTACAGCAAGTCGCTCAACGATGCGCGCCAGAATGCGCGGGTGGGCAAAAATCCGCTGATTATCAAAGCACTTAATGTCAGCGGAAGACACAAAGCCGATGTGGTCATTTCCGAAAAAGACAGCCGCATCTTGCTTGGTCTCCAAGCCTCTTACCAGGTCTTGGAAAAAGCCAAAGTGTTATTTGTTCTTTAAAGGCTTCCAGACAAAAGGCCCGCCATCTGGCGGGCCTTTGGTGTAAGCAAGGTTTATTCGGCGGGCAAAGCTTCGTCTGCAAACGGATTATGAATGGTAGATTCTAGCTGTGTCAGTGTTTGCTCCAGTTCCGTGATACGCTGGCGCAAATCTTGAATTTCCTGTTGCTGCTGCTGATCCCGCTGAGACAGCTGGTCCCATTGATCCGGCGTGGGCAACAATTTGAGCTGGGCTTTATACCGCAATAAGAGATCTTCCATGGCTTGGGCCTGAGCCGTTAAAATCCCGACCGTATAATTGGCCTGGGCGTACTTTTCCGAGACATCGGTCATTTCCATGAGGCGCTGTTCAAGAATTTCAATAAACTTCTTCTCGACCGACTCCTCAACTGCCCGCTGGATCAAATTCAAAGCCGGAAAACCAGACGCTGGCGCCGAGTCAAAGGCATCGGGATAGTTGACCGAAATTTTACGGCGAATGGTATTAAAACCACTGTTATTATCTTTAAGCGCCTTGATCGTGCGCAAAATATTGACGGTCTCCGCTTGGAATTGCATTCCCACTTCTTCTGACGGGGCACAAGGGATATGAAATTCTTTTGCCCAATCGAGAACAGTCTCTGGCGAAACGCCCATTTCAGAGGCTACAACACTGGTGGAATACGCTTCCATGAAATTATCTCCCGGGCCTAATATGTTGGCATTATAACGGGCAATAATTCTGCGCATCAGTGATACACAGCAGATCCCAGATATGGTATTTCTAAAAAAGCACTTGTGAAAGAACTCCCCCTAATGAAGATTTACTCTTGGAATGTGAACGGCATCCGGGCCGTTGAAAAAAAAGGTTTCCTGACTTGGCTCGACAGCGAGCAGCCAGATATTCTCTGCTTGCAAGAAACCAAAGCCCACGAAGATCAGCTCACCAGCAGCCTATTGCGCGATCACGGTTACCACACCTTTTGGCACTCCGCTGAGAAAAAGGGTTATAGCAGCGTTGCCACCTTTTCTCGCAAGCCCCCCTTAAAGGTGCAAAAAGGGCTGGGAATCCCCCGCTTTGACAGTGAAGGCCGGGTCCTGATCACTTGGCACGAAGGGTTTAAGCTCTACAATATTTATTTTCCCAACGGTCAGCGGGACTGTGGCCGCGTCGGTTATAAGCTCGACTTCTACACCGAACTCTTGGGCTTGCTCAATGCCGATGTCGCCGCAGGAGAGAACGTGGTCATTGGTGGAGATTGGAATACCGCGCACCAAGCGATTGACCTCAAAAATGCCAAGGCCAACGAAGGTACTTCGGGCTTTTTACCCGAAGAACGGGCCATGCTCGATCGGTATATTGCCGAAGGGTATGTGGATACCTTTCGGCATTTGCACCCAGAAGCCAAGGATCGCTACAGTTGGTGGTCATACCAATTTGGGGCCCGCGAACGCAATGTGGGATGGCGGATTGATTATTTTTTTGTCAATCAGGGATTGCTCCCACGCGTAGCCAGCGCTGATATATTTGATCAGGTCATGGGTTCGGATCATTGTCCGGTCATGATCACCCTCAAATAGTTGCCAAAGAAAAAAGCCCTCGGTAGGGCTTGTTAAGCTAGAGTTTTGATGGGCTAACCAGAGATGCTAATCGTGAGATTAGCTTATCTTTGTATCTGGTATGCAACTAAGTTAACATGTATTTGTAAAGTGAATATGTCATTTTCATAACAAAATGTTGAAGTTTACAACTTTACAAAAAACTTTCAACTCCCCGTCCCAGCGATTCGGACTTCACCCTGTTCCAGATCAAACACATGGTAACGCTCCAACTCTTGGCCATACACATGAATACTAAAAGCCGGATGGGGGCCAGGATTGCTCACGTGATGGATTTCGTCAGAGGGGGGGATAACGGCACTGATCATGCCCGGCTGTGCCAAATAGCGATCACTTTCTTGCAAGTCAAAAGTACCGGGCTGTTCTCCAGGCACCTTTTGATACTCAATGATTTGTAACTGCTGGTGGTAGATGCCCATCACACCCCAGGTCAAATGGTCATGAATGGGGGTTGCGCATCCCACGGGCCAGGCAAATACCTGTACAAAAAATCCTTGGGGGCTGGTATAAATGCGACCGTCGGTATCTCCAGCCAACAGCGCTTGGGCAAAATCTCCATCGAACAAATGGCGATTGGATAACAATGGCTTTAAGGCATGAGCCACACACTGTACTGCCGCCGTTGGATCCGATGCATGGGGCAACTGCATCTCTAAATCATGAATCAAAGCCCCCAAATCATAAGCCATCACTCTCGTTCCTTATCCTTAAAAATAGTGTGCGCCTAACGGGAGCGCACGCCCCGCAGCCGGAAAAAGTCATGACAGAAAAAATCCACAACCAGCTTGGTATTGCCATGGGCCAAAAGCTGCTCAATCGCCGTATCAAAGAGCTGCAGCAGTTGCTGAGCATATACCAACGTGCGCTGGGACGGCTGAGCACGGAAGTGTACCAGCGCTTCCTGCCAACAGGCCCGCTGCAAAAGCTGGAGTTGTAAAATCAAGTCTTGCTGATTGCGAGTGAGCAACTGAGAAATAATGGCCTGTTTTTGTTCTTCATGGCGAACTTGCGCCATATCTGCCCATTGCAAAAACCCCGCTTGATCCGCGTGTTGCACTTCCGTATTCATGGGTAAAATCTGAGCGCGAGAGCGAATGGTCGGCAACAAACGCTGCACATGGGGCGTGACCAATAAGAATAGGGATTGGGTAGAGGGTTCTTCCAGCGTTTTGAGCAGGGCGTTACTGGCCTCCGTATTCATCGCCTCGGCATTTTCAATCACAAAAACCTGCAAACGCGATTGTACAGGGGGCAAAAGGGTCTTTTGCACCAAGGCCTCGATTTGTTTGAGGCGAATAATCCCCGACTTGCTGTCTTCAGCGGCCCGTAAAGTGAATAAATCGGGATTGGTTTCTGTTACCACCTGCTCACAGACGGAGCAATGTTGGCACCCGCCTTGTGGGCAAAACAGGGCAACGGCCAAAGCCTGCACAAGCGGCTGAGCGCCCACCGGAGTGCCCCGCACAATATAGGCATGGGACAGGCGGTCATGGGTGAGTGCCTGAATTAAAAAATCAACGGCCCTCGGCTGTTGCATGTGCAACGCCCGAAGGGCCGGATAAACAAGAGCAGCAGGCACTGAGTCTAGGTATATTCCCAGAATTTAAGACCCGCAGCGCGGCTGGCAAAACAAATGAGGTTATGGCGGCCATCTTTGCGGGCCAAGTTCAGGCGTTTATCGGCCAACTGAATCAGGCCACGGGCAGAAGTGGTTTCAGCGGTGCTGCACAGACCGATGACCACCTGTAAAATGGGGTTGATCTGCACCAGAGCCTTTACGCACCGTGCAAAGACATCAACCGCTGATTCGGGGGGGGTATTGGGGAAATAGAAAAGGATTTCGTAGTTGTCCCAACGCACCACCCAGTCGGTTTGGCGAAGCAACTTGCGCAGCGTCTTACCGGCAGTGGAAAGCAAATGATTTTGTTCTTCAATGGGAAGCATGCGCACCATGGCAGCCAGATCGTCGAGCCCCATAATGGCAACCGTGCCCACTTCTTTAGAACGGCTCAAGCGCTCACTTTCTTCGCGGAAGCGCTCGTTAAAGTAGGAACGTTTCCAGAGGCCGGTGAGTTTGTCGGTACTGGTACGCTTTTCAACTTCTTCCTGCATTTCAACGGCAAAACGAGCCAGCAAGAATTGGGGCAATAGCGCCAAGACAAACGACTCAGCCGTATGAAGCGGCAGATCATTTTTGAGCTGCACCAAAAGCATCCCCAAAACATGCGGGCCTAATTTCAGGGAGATCATATAGGTATTGTCTAGGCTGGGTACCGGCACCAGTTTGTCCGTTTGTACCAGGTCGCCCCGTTTGAGGCCCTGAAGGTAACTGCTGAACAGCTCCTGGGAACCGGGGGTCAGATACAGCGCATCATTGGTTTGCGTCCAGTAAACCGCCAATTCCATGTCCGGGGCATTCTGGGCAAACAGTTCAGCAATCTGATCGGCATTGCGCTTCCAATCCATGGTCAGGCGCAGCTGAGTGACCAAGTTAAAAAGGTGGTCTTTTTCTGCTTTATTGAGTTTTTGGGTCATAGCGCATCTCCAGCTTTCAGGATGAAGTTCAGGATTCGAGCAGGGGGAGCAACAGGCGGATGGTTTCTTTCATTTCAATGCGCAGCAAGCCCAAATTGATGTTGCTGCGCGCCATTACCGCCAGGATAAACAGAGAGGAAACCGACATAATCAGTTTTTCATCGCCTTGGCGCTCGATGATCAGCTGTTGAATACCCTCTCCTTTTAAACCAGTCTTGGTACTGCGTTCAAAGGAATGGATAGCGCGCGCAAACAGAGAAGCTAACTCCTCTGCATTGTTCATATCTGTGGATTCTTCTTTGGCAATCAGAATGCCATCCCGGTCGACCACAAGTGCGGCACCGACCCCATCTACGGACTTCAGATTATTCAATATTTTGGTAATGGCCTGTAGCATTGCTGTTGATTACCGTCAGTTTAAGTCTTAATTAATAGTAACTGACCCTCTGATGCTTTTCAACTGCCGCAGAGAGCTCAGTAACGAATTCTACCAAAAAACCAAGCGCTTCGGGGATTTAAGCCCCATTTACTTCCCGACACAGAAACGGTGGAAAATTTCGTGAATCACCTCTTCACTCAAACTGTCCCCGAGAAGGTCGCCAAAAGCGGCCAATGCGTCTTTGAGATCAATGGCTAAAAAGTCGCCGGGCATATGCTGTTGCAAGCTCACCATGACCCGCTGCATCGCATCCTGGGCCCGTAACAAACACTGACGGTGACGGTCATTAATCGTTACCGTGTGGTGCAAGGTCGCCCCTTCCGTAATCACAGCATAGAGCTGCTCTTCCAAGGCCTCAATGCCTATCCCATCACGGGCAGATACCGCCAGAACCGGTATACCCAAATCGGGAAGGGCGTCTAAAAGAGGTTGGTCACATTTGTTTAAGATTGCCAGACAGGGTTTGTCCACCAATTGGGCGAGCAAATCCAGCTCATACGCACCAAAGCCCCGCTCCCGGTCGGCCACCAATAACACAACATCTGCTTGGGCCATTGCTTCCCGGCTGCGCTGAATGCCAATCGTTTCAATCACATCATCGGTGTCACGTAAACCGGCGGTATCCACCAAACGAATGGGAATTTGCCGCAAGCTGTAGTCGTCTTCCACCGTGTCACGGGTCGTTCCCGGCACAGCACTGACAATCGCTCGCTCATAACGCAGCAAACTGTTGAGCAGGGTCGACTTGCCCACGTTGGGTTGACCCACCAGGGCCAGCTTGACCCCTTCCCGCCACAGGCGGCCAGCCGTTGAAGTTTCCAGAAGTTGGGCCACCTCATCCACGGCGGCATGGATTTCACGTGCAACGTGTGCGTCATCGGGTGGATCGACTTCATCGGGGAAATCAATATTGGCCTCAATCGACACCAACACACTGAGTAAGCGGGCCCGCAAGGCCCGAATCGGCGAAGAGAGGTGCCCCTCTAGCTGAACCGCCGCCTGGCTTAAGAGTGGACGGGTTTTGCCGTGGATCAGGTCAATGACGGCTTCAGCCTGGGTGAGATCCATTTTGCCATTGAGAAAGGCGCGCTGTGAAAACTCGCCTGGCTCCGCTTGCCGCGCCCCCAAGGCCAAACAACATTCCAGCACACTTTTCAGCAATAACATGCCCCCATGGCACTGGAACTCAATACTGTCCTCACCCGTATAACTGTGGGGCCCGCGCATGTATAAAAGCAGCCCCTGATCGAGCGCTTTGCCAGAACTTGGCTCGGTAATTTGCCCGTAATAGGCCTGATGAGATTCAAACTGGGTGCGTCCACGCGGGTGCACAAACATCTGTTGGGCAATGGACAGGGCTTGGTCACCGCTCATGCGCACAATGCCAATCGCCCCCATGCCAGGCGGCGTAGCAATCGCAACAATGGTATCAGCAAATATCATGACAAAAAGCAGAAGCGCGCCGCTCTGATGAACGGACGCGCCCCTTATCCTTTACAACTTAGTTGTTGGAATTGTAATAACGGTTGCGGCTGTAGCGTGAAAAGCCACGTCCACCGCGAGCAGGGCGCTCATTGGAAGCATCCGCACGCTTGAGGGAAATCACCACACGGCGATTGGGCTCAACGCCCACGCTCGAAGAACTCAGTTCTGGGAAAGGCTTCACAGCCTCGTGAATGATTTTCCGGTCACGGGCATCCATCGGCTTTAAGGTAATTCTACGGCGGCGGCGCAGAACACGCTCGGCAATTTTTTCGGCCACGGTGACCAAATGTTGGCGATGGCGATCGCGATAATCAGCCACATCAAGAACAATATTGACATCTTTGGCGTTCACAACCAACTGCAATAAATACTGTAAAGCATCCAGGGTTTGGCCCTGACGGCCAATCAGAATACCGGCATCATCACTATTGATCCGCACATAGATGGTATTCTCTTTGCGTTGAAAGGTCGCTTCAAGCGCAGAGGAAATTTCTAAGGCATCAAGAATTTCTTTGAGCGAGGTGGTCGCCAGTTCGAGTTCTTCCGGGTTTTTCAGCCAGACACGCACCATAGCCGGGCGGTTGTCACTGTCCGGGTCGTCATTTTGAGCCCCTTCATCCAGCACCTCATACTCCACCTCGTGAAGCTCTTTATTGAGCTCGTCCAGTGCGTACCGGAGGGCTTCGTCGACGGTTTCGCCTTCTTTTTCGATTGCATCCACTTGCATAGCAGGGTGTACCTCAGGAGTAGTAGTTTGGGTCTCTATTTGCGCTTTTTCTTCTTACGGGCAGGCTTTTTCACTTGGTACTTATCAGTTCCAGAGCGATGATCAGCGGACGCGCCGAGGGCAATGGCTTCGGGTTCATCATCCAGCTCTTCAGCATCCACCATCAAGGTGTCGTCAGCGGATGGCTTACTGGCCGCCTTTGCATCCAATTGTTTACTCTGATAATTCAGGTAGGTATATTGGGCAATACTGATCAGGTTAGAGGCAACTATATATAAGAATACCCCGGAAGGGACTGGGAAAAACAAAAACATGCCGGTAATCATAATCGGCATCATGACTTGCATCTGTTTTTGCATCGCTTGAGCCGTAGGGTCTTGGGGCCCGGTGGGAGTCATGATTTTCTGTTGCCAGAAAGTCGTGGCACCAAACAGAACCACCATGCTCAAGTTGTCCCAATAGATCGTTCCATTGGTATACACCCCAACCCGTGAAAGGTCTTCGATTAAGAAGAAGGTTGTGTCACCGCTGGCTTTCAGAGCTTGGCCAAATTTTTCACCAATCAGCGACGCATACAGGGCAATTAAGAAGGGCATCTGTACCAACATCGGCAGACAGCCCCCGAGCGGGTTGACGCGATGATTGCGGTAGAGCATCATAATTTGTTTATTGAGCTCTTCCGGTTTGCCTTTATAACGCTCTTGGATGCGTTTCAATTTGGGCTGCAGCTTTTGCATTTCTTTCATGGAGTAATAAGACTGCATGGTCAGCGGCAGCAGGACCATTTTAATGAGAAAAGTCAAAAAGATAATGGCCCATCCATAACTTCCAGTCACATTGTGGAAGCTATCAAGAATGGGCAACATTAGCCTGTCAACAAGGAAATCGATCGGGTTCAGGTTCATGACGTACCTACTTCACATACATGGCAAATCCAATTTATTCAACCGGGTCATAACCTCCCGGATGAAAGGGATGGCATCTTCCGATTCGGCGAAGGGCCATCCAGCCACCTTTTAGCGATCCATAACGTTCAATGGCCTGTAGTGCGTAGGTAGAACAGCTCGGATGGAAGCGGCAGACCGGCAAACGCAGGGGCCGTGTCCACTGGTAGGCCTTAATGAGGCTGAGCAACAGCTTCCGGAGCATAAAGACCAGCACTTCGCAGCAGCGTCTGTACTTGTGTTGACAAGCTGCGATAGTCTGCATTCAGGCTAGAGGGGCGAGCAGAAAAGAGCAATAGATACCCCTCGCCTAAACGGGGACGGTTCGCTAAATAAGCAGCCCGAAGCCAGCGCTTGACTAAATTCCGGTCTACAGCTCTTTTACTGACTTTTTTGCTAACAGCAAAGGCAATCAGGCGGCGGGGGGATGACTCACGGTATACGGTAAGGCGTAAGTCACTGCTTTGATAGCGTTTGCCACGCTGGTGCAGGAGAGCAAAGTCGGATTTGAGGGTCAGGCGATCACTTCGGGGCGTCATTGGGGCGAAGCCTGCACTTAAGCAGACAGGCGCTTTCTACCTTTCAGACGACGGCTTTTCAGCACGCGACGGCCGCCTACGGAACTCATTCTGACTAAGAAACCATGGTTCTTTTGTCTTTTTCTTTTGTTCGGTTGAAATGTGCGTTTCACGATTACTTATCCTTCCAAACGATTAGTCAATTTAATGTGTCTAATAGTTCATACAATAGAGATGGGGGGAGTGAGTGGGAGTTGAATCCAATTGATGACACTCAAAAGTTATGATACCATACAGACTCTGAAATGAGGGAAATAATGTCAACTGAGCTTTGGAATTCATTACTGTCAGCCCTGGCCGATCGGGTACCAAAGGGGACTTATGACAGCATGATTCGCCCTTTGCATTTGGCCAGCTTTGACGGGCGTACCTTGGTCCTTGAAACCAGTCACCCCTACTTTAAAAAACAACTTACCCTCAAGCATGCTCCCCTGTTTCGTGAAGTCGCCCAAGAGCTCACAGGGGCCGAAATCGAAGTCGAGTTCAATGTCAGTGAAGCGCCGCCAGAGGTTGTCCCCAGCCACGCCGAAACCCAACGCAGCCAACAGCGCAATGATACCGCTGACGCGATGATTTCAGGCACGCCCTCCCATGAGTTATTACAACTTTCTAATCTGAATCCCCGTTATTCCTTTAAGAATTTTGTCGTGGGCTCTCATAACAAATTGGCCCATGCGATCGCCACCCGGGTGGCTGAAGAGCCAGGTAAAGCCTACAACCCCCTGTTTATCTACGGCGGTGTGGGCTTGGGCAAAACCCACCTGATGCAGGCCATTGGCCATCATCTCCTGTCACAACAAAAAAACCTGCGCGTGACCTATGTCTCGTCTGAGCGTTTTACCAACGAACTGATCAACGCCATTAAAGACAATTCAACACCGGAATTTAAAACCCGCTACCGCAATATGGATCTCTTGCTGATTGACGATATTCAATTCCTTGAAGGCAAAGAGACCACCCAAGAAGAGTTTTTTCACACCTTTAACGAACTCTACGAAGCGGGCAAACAGATTGTCATTACCTCTGATCGCCCCCCGCCCGATTTACAAGGCCTCGAAGACCGGCTGCGTTCGCGCTTTCAAATGGGTCTGAGCTGTGATATCCAGCCCCCAGAACTTGAAACCCGGATTGCGATTCTCAAGAAAAAAGCCGAAACGGAAAACATCGAGATCCCTGATGATGTCCTGCACTACATTGCCCGCATGTTTAAAAGCAATGTGCGCGAATTAGAAGGTGCGTTCACGCGCTTAATCGCTTATACTTCGCTGACCAACACCCAGCCCTCCGTTTCTGTCGCCCAAGCCTTTCTCGGTCAAGGCCCGATCAAAGAACTCACCACCGACACCATCCAAGAAGCCACCGCGAGCTATTACGGGGTGACCGTTGAAGAGTTGCGCGGGCAATCGCGCACCAAAAACATCAACATTGCCCGCCAGATCGCGATCTATCTGTGTTCAGAACTCACTAAACTTTCAACCCCCCGCATTGGTGAGCTGTTTGGCCATCGCGACCACACCACCATTATTTATGCCCGTGACAAAATTAAGGATTTGTTGACCACCGACAAAAAGATCCAGAGTGATGTCAATCTCTTAATGAGCCGGATTAACAACAGCTAGCCTGTCAATAAGTCCGTATATTCTGTGCATCGGGTCACATTTGTGTTTTTAGGCCTATAGGCCTAAAGCACGGTGGTATCTGGGTTTATCCCCTTGGCAATTTTTTTGCGTTCCCATGGGAACTGTGGGAAACCTGTGGAAAACCGGTTACCCAGCTCACATCTGATCCCAAGATCCACAATCCCCCCTCATACGCCCCCAATCGCCCTCGGTCACATGGACAAGGAGCACACTCCCTTGCTCCCATCCACAACCGCAACGTATAGTAAAGGAAACGCGCCCCAAAAGAGTTTCAGTATGTCCGCTTTCTCCGCTGCCAGCCTGTCCGAATTGGCCCATCTGCCAGCCCCCACGCCCCAGCTGTTTAAGCTCTTTACCGAGATCCTTAGCGGGCCTCCCCCCCTCGCCTGGTGGCGTCAGCTCGCCTCCTGGGCAGGTACCCTGAACACCCCCGCCCTGGCACTAGAAATCGCCCAAACCTTACAGCAATTGGTACCAACGGGCTCCCCGGCCTTACGGGAGCGCCACCCCCTCTATGCAACGCTTCAGACCCTTTGTTTACAATTATTGGCTCACAGGTTACAAGCCGGGGCCACCGATCGCGCATTGGGACTGCTCAACAGCTTACAAGCTCCCGAAGCCCAACAAGAGGCCCATCTCCGACTGGCCCAGCACTTTATGGCCCACAATAACCCCGAACTGGCCAGCTTTATGCTTGAACGCCTCAGCTATTATCCCCTGCGCCAGCGAGTCATTGAGTGTTGGCTGGCCCAACTGCACGGACATCCCCAAGAACAACCCCTCGCAATCTTAGACTTACTCATACAGGCCGGACAGCCTGAAGTGGCTTTAGAATGCCTGATCGACATGCTGGATCATACGGATCTGCTGGAATATCCCGAACATCTGGCTCACTACCATGACTGCTGGGCGCATCTGATCGAGGCCCGGCCATTATTGGCAGAATTGGCCGAATGGGTACAAGCCCAAGGCCCCGATTTCCGCAATCGCTGCTGCACCCTCTTACTCAGTCGCCCCCAGCCCTTTGATAACCGCGTCTTCGACTTTCGCCAGCGCACCCTCAGCTTAGGCCTTGAAGCCCTGTTTATCTCTCTGCTCGAACTCCCCAACAGTGCCCAGGAGCTGCTCGACAAATTAACACGACGCATAACCATGCCTGAACCCCACCCAGAATTTGACGCTCTGGAGCAGTGTATTCAAACTTTTTTTACCAGCCTGATTGCCCTGGCTCTCGGATCACAGCAACAGGCTGAACAGCTCTTAACCGAGTCGCATCAAATTGCGCGGCTGATGCCTTGGTACATTCAGCAGGATCTCAAGGGGCGTCCTGATCTCGATTATCGCACCCTGTTGCTCGTCAATATCGCGCTGGCTTGGCGGCAATTGGGTCAAACCAAACGCATGCGTACCGCTTTGACTGATGCCTATCAAGCAGCCTGTGAAACGTTGGATGTTAGCCTGCACTGCCTACACCGGGCCTTAGACCATGTCCTGCAACACACCCAACAGGCGGGCGAATGGATCTGTGCCTTGGTGCTGCTCGAACAGGTGGCCACCAATCCCTTTTTAGCCCACCAAATCCCCCTCAGCCGCTACTTGGAAGACTTTTTCCAGGGGGTTGTCCAGCAATCTCCTACCCTACGCCAGGAGGTTTTGGGGCCTTTGGCCCAATTGATTCAGATCCTCCCTTTGCCCCAACGGGAGCAGCTACGTTGGTTATTGCGTTGTGCCCAAGCCCATCCCGATAACACCACCGCTCAGGCCTTGGTCAAAACCTTCCAGCAACACATTGCCCCCCTGCCCGTTTTTTTGCGCCAAGAAGCAGAGCTCTTAGAAATACCGTGGTTATTGCATCAGAATCAGATAACCGCAGCTTTAGAGCGCGCCGAATTACTGGTGGCCGAACGCAGTGCCGCATACGTTCACGAAATTGAGCAGATCAGCACTTGGTTATTAGGCGTTGATCGCCAACGGGAAGCCTGGCAATGGCTGGAGCGCTTGCCCTCAGAGCAACGTTGGAGCGTTCTCAAGCACTGGTTACGGCAAGGCGGCATGCCGGATGCCGTCCACTATCTCCCCGTTTTAAACGCTTGCCTCACCGCCCAAAGCCCCTGGGCCACCGCTTTACTCCAACAACCGGAAGGATTGAGTCATGTGGCACTCTTTTTGCAGGGCGCAGATCTGGAAACCCGGCAAACATGGATCACCCAGATTCTACCCTGGGCCCCCCCGTGGCACAACACCCCTGCACAGCAGAAACTGCTGACCGTCTGGCCCTTAACAGCCCACTTAGCTTGGGAAGGAGCTTTGTATGTCCTGCAAACACTTTTTAATGTCGGGGGAGAAGCACAAGCCCTGTCTTATTGGACCACCGTACTCGCCCCCGTCATTCTTCAAGAGTCGTAGCCACGGGCAATGGGATAACGGCGGCCCGGCCCAAAGGCTTTGCGGGTAACCTTGAGGCCTGGCGGAGCCTGACGCCGTTTGTATTCATTGAGATTGATGCGACGAATCACCCACTGCACGGTTTCCAATTCATAGCCCAGCGCAGCGATCTCAGCGGCCGACTTTTGCTCCTCGATATAGGCCATTAAGATCGCGTCTAAGACTTCATAAGGAGGCAGAGTGTCCTGATCTTTTTGATCGGGGCGCAGTTCAGCTGACGGGGGTTTATCAATGGTATTGCGCGGGATCACTTCAGCATGACGATTCATGTATTCGGCCAAGGCATACACCCAGGTTTTGGGCAAGTCGGAGATCACCGCCAGCCCACCGCACATGTCGCCATACAGCGTACAGTAACCGACGGCCATTTCTGATTTATTGCCGGTAGTCAGCAAAAGATGGCCAAATTTGTTCGAGAGCGCCATCAGCAGATTGCCGCGAATGCGGGCCTGAAGGTTTTCTTCGGTCACATCTTCGGCTCGACCCGCAAAAGCAGGGGCAAGGCTTTGGCAAAAGGCATCAAACATCGGCTTAATCGGGATTTCCTGGTATTGAATACCCAAATTTTTGGCCAAAGCCACCGCATCCGTGACGCTGCCTTCGGAGGAATACTGGGAAGGCATGGCGACCCCCAGCACCTGATCCGGCCCCAAAGCCTTAGCTGCAATGGCAGCAGTAATCGCGGAATCAATCCCACCACTGAGCCCCAGCACGACCGAGCGGAAACCACTCTTGTGCAGGTAATCGCGCACCCCCAATACCAGCGCATCTTCGATCATCGCCATGTCTGGAGCCAAAGCGGCAGGTTCAACCAGGGGAGCCAAGGGCAGATCAAGAATCGCGAACTGCTCCTGGAAACCCGCCCCCAGCCAAGTGATTTCCCCCTCGGCATTGGCACAAAAGCTGTGGCCATCAAAGACCAAGCTGTCATTGCCGCCCACCTGATTCACATATAAAGCCGGGACACCATGCTTCCGCGCCAGCGACTGCACCATTTGCATGCGCAGAGCGGGTTTACCCACATGGAAGGGGGAAGCAGAAATATTGATCAGCATTTCCATCCCCTGTTTGGCCAGTTGTTCAACCGGGTCATCCTGGTACAAACGATGGGTCCAAAAATCAGAGTCATTCCACAGATCTTCACAAATGGTAATGCCCACCCGCTTGCCAAACAGTTCGATGACCGAAACCATCGGCGCAGACTCAAAATAGCGTTCCTCGTCAAACACATCATAAGTCGGCAATAGGGTTTTATAATGCACCGAACGCAGTTCCTGGTTCTGAAGAACAGCTGCCGCATTAAAAAGCCGCTTGCCCTGATTGCTATTATTGCGATCAATAAAGCCCACAATCGCCGTAATGCCTGTGGTCGCCTCACGGATCCGCTGTAGGGCCTGCAAATTGAGGTCAATAAAGTGGGGCTGGTCAAGGAGATCCATCGGTGGATAACCGGAAATGGCAAGCTCTGGGAAAAGTACCAATTGGGCCCCCGCTTGGCGGGCTTCGGCAATCCGCGCAATTATGTGATCCGTATTGGCAGCAATCGCGCCAACCGTGGTGTTCATTTGGGCAAAAGCAACACGCATATCAGCCTCCTAAAATTTCAGCAGTGGTGACAAAAGATACACCCGCAGCTTCCAGTTCGGCCAAAGCAGCGGCTTCTCCTTCGGGAGTGACCGGTTTCATCGCATCGATCACCAGAGAAACTGAGTATTGGCGTTGGCGCAAACCCAAAGCAGCCGCTTTGACACAATAATCAGTCGCCACCCCAAACACCACATAGTGCCGAGCCTGCCAAGCTGCCAATACCCGATCTGTATTGGGATTCCCAAACATGTCAAAGACGGTTTTTTCTAATACGACGGCCCGCTGGGCCAATACGTCCGTTGCGACAGGTTGATTGGGCAAGATCACAGCCGCTGGATGCTGGGTCGCGGTAATTTTAGCTTGGCCTGATGTACCTACTACACAGTGGGGCGGGAAAATCTCAAACTCCGGGTCATCACCATGATGGGCATCTACCGAAGCCAAAACCGGGATTCCTCGCTCCTGGGCATAAGCCATCAGACGCTCTAAATTGGGCACCAGGGTCTCAGCACCAGGGACGTATAGCGCCCCGGCCGGATCCATAAAATCAAACTGGGTATCCACATCTACAAAAACAATCGGGTGCATAAGGGAATCCTCCCGTGAAGGTATTATAAAGGGGCTGCGGGCATTACCGACAATGTGCGCAAAAGTTCTTGCAAACGGGGGCTGACTACCACCGGTGAAGGCAGTTCGGGTTCTAAACCCTGATAGGCCAAAGGCAGGCTTTGTAACTGTGTTAATGTGCGGGCACGAAGCTCGGCTAACGGGAGCTGGGGCAGGGTGCGTTGACCGTTCACCATCACCGCCTGCAATAGCGGTTCGGCACCGGAAATCGGGGCCTCGTCTGCCAAAGCCAAGGTATCCGATACCAGTTGGCCATGGGCATCATAGTGGCGGTACACCTGCTTGGCTCCCGGATATCCGGCCTTGCTGGCACTGAGCTTGAGCTTATAATCACAGCGCCCATCTGGGTGGCGTTGCTCCACCAGTTTATACACACCACCCAGAGAGGGAGCATCCAGAGAAGTCACCAATTCGGTGCCCACTCCAAACAGATCAATCGGCGCGCCAGCAGCCAACAGTTCGGTAATTTTGTGTTCATTCATGTCGCCGCTGACTACAATCTGGGTCTGAGCACAGCCCCCCTCATCCAGTATTTGCCGAACCTCATGAGACAGGGTAAGGAAATCACCACTATCTAGGCGCACTCCCTGCGGGGGTACGGGCAAGCGGGTCACCTGCCGAGCCCCTTCCAAGGTGTCATAGGTATCCAATAAGAGCGTGGTGTGTTGGGGGAATAACGATTGGAAATTGGCAAAGGCCTCAGCTTCTGAGTCGTGGGCCATAATCCAGGCATGGGCTGCCGTGCCAAAGACGGGAATGCCATAACGCAGGCCCGCCTCGACATTGGCGGTTCCAATGGCCCCGCCAATATAAGCAGCTCGCGAGGCCAATAGGCCCGCTTCAGGGCCATGGGCCCGGCGCGTCCCAAAGTCTGTAAAACCCACCGGGCGCTCTCCCCGCTGACAGGCCAGCCAAACCCGTGCCGCTTTTGACGCCACCAGCGTTTGATAATTGACCAAACTGAGCAGAAGCGTTTCTACCAGTTGGGCCTCAATCAGGGGAGCCGTAATGCGCAGCAAGGGCTCATGGGGAAAGATCACCGTCCCTTCCGGTGGAGCCCACACATCCCCCGTAAACCGCAGCTGAGCGAGATGGGAAAAGAAGGTCTCTGGCACCTGGGCAAAAGCCGGGAGCTGACGTAAATAATCAAGCTGTGCCGGGGTAAAGTGTAACTGTTCAAGATAGGTGAGAGCCTGTTCTAAACCTGCGGCAATTAAAAAGGAACGGTGAGCCGGTAAACGACGCACATACAGTTCAAAAGTGGCCTTTTGCTGATGATTGTGCACATGGTAACCCGCAGCCATCGTCAATTGATATAAATCCGTTAAGGTAACCGGGTAATCAGGGGTGAGCATAAGCTGTCCCTCCTTTTATAAGTGTAATATATACACTTATTAGCAAAAAGTCAATCCCAGAACTCGGAATCAGGTATTATAGACGTTAAGCCGAATGGAGACAGCCCTCCATATAGCTTCCCCCCAGCCGATTCGGGCCTTGGGCAGCTCGGCAATTTGTAAGGAGATTCCTATGGCAAAAATTACTCCCCGCTCGCAAGACTATTCCAAATGGTATGTGGATGTTGTCACCCAGGCTAAATTGGCCGATTATTCCCCGGTTAAAGGCTGTATGGTGATTCGCCCCAATGGTTACGCCATTTGGGAAAAAATGCAGGCCGCTCTTGATAGCATGTTCAAAGCAACCGGTCACGTGAATGCCTATTTTCCGCTGTTTATCCCCCAGTCCTTTTTATCCAAAGAGGCCCAGCACGTAGATGGTTTTGCCAAAGAGTGTGCTGTGGTGACC
>DLGM01000020.1 GCA_002482705.1 Cyanobacteria bacterium UBA7694 | reverse complement strand
GCCATCGCGTTCACGCTGTTTGAGAGCATACCAAATAATCCCGATCGACATGCTCAACGAAATCAAGCCCAACCAAAAGGCATTACCCTGGAAGATGCCAAACAGGCTCCCGGTATTTTGCACATAGGTGAATGCGAGGCTGCTATTGGGCCAGCCCAAGCTGGAAAGGGCTGGGGCCGATTGGTGTACTTGCCAAGAAGTGCGAAACGGATATTTGGTGGCTTGGTCAAGGACAAAAATACCAATGGCTAAAAAGCCGAATACCAGACGGCGAACAAGCAAGGATGAGGATGCTGACATGGCGCGTTCTTCGTTTTTAGAGTGAGGATAGGCTGTGGCATCACAGCAGGCACAATATAGCATAATTGGCCTCTTCCGGCATAGCCATTGCAGGTCAGCAGGTGTGTTCTGAAGCGGCCTGGGAATTCAATATCCCGCTAACCAGACCGTTGCAATTGGGGGCGCATGTTTTTCGCAAAAAAGGGGTATAATAGAAATGATTTGCCTGTATCCCGCTCGAAGCAACTCTGTCCGGAGGCCTCTCCCATGCCCCAAGTTCAAACCGGTCGCGCCATGTTAGGCATGATGATGGATCGTCAGTTCACTGCTGCCGAGTTCCGCGACCTCAAACAGGTCTACCAACAAGAAAATCCTCAGGCCACGGACGCCCAATTTGAAACCTTTGTCGAAGAAAACCTGCGCAATAATATGGACAGTGCAGCCTCCGCCCAGGAAGCCGTCCAGCGTTTAAAACAGGGCAGTGCCGAGCCAGTACGCCTCTCGTTCCCCGACTTTGACAGTTTTATGCCCCCCAAAGCCGCCCCGATCACGGTCAAAGCCGAAGGGGCCGTCTTACAGGACAGTGACGGGATTGACACCCGCTCAAGCAATGATGTGCAAGGCACCGTCAAACGGGCTGAAGTCACCCTTTCCCCTCAAGTGTTGACCGGGGTCGTCGATCAAATCGGCAGCGCCCTCGATGTCCCAGCAGGCACGCTCAAGCCACATTTTGTGCCCGGTGCAAACGGCCAGCCAGGCCGCTACGAAATTCGCGAAGGGGACACCGTCCTCGGCCAAGTCAGCCCCGATGCCGAAGGCCGTCTGCGCGTTTCGATGTCCCGTTTGCCCGAAAACCACGCCTGGAAAAATGCCGCCATTACCGCTGCAGATGCAGTGGGCGATGCAGCCACCTGGACCGCCGGCAAAGCCGGAGAAACCTTTGATGCGGCCTCTGAACTGATCGGGGTCGACCCCAAAGTGGCCCGCGAAACCCTTTCCAATGGCCTGTCTGATGCCGCCAGTTGGACCAGTGGCAAAGCCGGTGAACTTTTCGACGGAGCCGCCAGCCTACTCGGTTACGATCCCAAAGAGGCCCGTGCCGAAGTGGGCAAACTGGTCGACGGAGCCAGTGAAGAAGTGGGCGAATGGGGACGTTGGGCCGCCAGTCAGGCCACCGGGTTTGATCAGGCCACCATCGACCGCCTCAGCAGCGAAGGGCGTTTGCATCAAGAGGTGGCTCCCGGTGTCGGCGTTGATTTTGACGTGCGTTATGAAGGGCTCGACGAAAAGGGCATTAACTTCAGCATTGCCCCCGCTGAAATTACCGCCCAGGGCAAAGATTTGGCCCCCGGCACCCTGGCGGACGAATCAAGTGTGACCCTGCGCCCGGCCAGCAGCCACGCCCAGTTTGGCTCCGATGGCAGCTTGATCGTGACCGCTGAAAATGCCCACATTACCGGCAGTTCCAAAGCCGACGGCCCGCAAGCCGTGGCGCGGCCTAGCGGCCCGGATACGGTCACTATCGATCAAGGCACCCTGGAAGTGCGCGCGGATGAAAAGGGGACCCAAGTCGATGTGCGCGACGCCAAAGGGCATGTAGAAGCCCAAACCACCCTCACAGATGAGCGCATCCAGCAAGTCAAAACGGCTGTTGATGAGGCCCTGACCCAACTCGATGACAAACTCAAAACCTATGGTCTCGACCGCACCAAGCTCGAAGGCATGCTTAATCAAATCCCTTCGGATATGCTGCAATCGCTCTTGCAGTCGACCAAGCAGGGGGAAGTGGCACAAACTGCCAAGAATTTGGGCATTGACCCGGACCAGCTCAATCAATTTGTATCGTTCTTAAAAGAGCAACCCGCCCAAGCCCTGATTCGCGATTTACAAGGGCTGACCCAGTCCCTGGCCCAGGACAGCGCCATTCAGGGGCGGGTCGATTTTGATCTTAAACAGCTCAGCCTTTCCCCGGGCGATCAAGGTCTGCTTACCCGTTTACAAGGGCTCAATTTAAGTGCAGCGGCCACCGTCGCCACGCCCGACGGCACCCAAACCGAAATCACAGCCACGGGCCAACTCGATCGGGCCCGCTTGGATGACGCCGCCATCACCGCAGAAGGTGCCCAAGTCAAAGGCAATGCGACCGTTACCCCACCCAAGCAGGGTGACCCGGAGGCTTTGAGCGCTTTCCGCGCCAGCCTCCCCCAACAAAACCCCACCCAATTGCTCACTCCCCAAGGCATCACGCCAGGCAAAAGTGGCCTCAGCTATCGTACCGTGCAAGGCATTATGGCCAAAGTCAGCGACCAGGAATGGCAACAATTGGCCCAAGGGGACCGCGAAACCCTCAAAAAGGTCGGCCAACAAAAGAATATCCCCCCCAACTACCTCGAATACATGGTCAAGTATCTGCGTGACAACAATATGGTCAGCAGCAGCACCAGCACCCAAGTGGAAGCCAACCTGAGTGCCGACCGTTTCCGTTTGGCTGAAGGCCAGTTAAACGTCAGCGGCGCAGACGCCAGCGCCAAGGTCAGCGCCACCACCGATGGCCGCGTCACCTCCAGCGCCGAAGTGCGCGCCCAAGCCGCCACCGTCACCGCTGATGAAAGCGTTGGCAGCATGACCGCCACCGGCGTAGATGTAGAGACTACCGCCCGTGTGCAACAGCGCGATGGCGAAACCACAACCCGCGTAGATCTCAATGCAGATACCGTGACAGCCAACAACCAGGCCGTCACGGGCCAAGGCGTCACCCTGGATGGTGAATTGCGCACCCCCACCGCCACCGTACAAGCGGATGTCAATGGCGGCAGCTTTACGGCCTCAGAACAGGCCTTAGCCGCTGAAGGCGTGATTGATGCCCGCGTCGACCAAAACAACGGCCAGTACACCGCCCAAGGACAGACCTTTGTCACCGCCCGTCAAGAGGGCCTTGACGTGGATACCACCCTCGATTGGACCCTGCGTAACCAGGGTACCCAAGCCCGGGCCGACTTAGCCGGGCGCACCGATGTTGATGTCCGCGTTGGCAAAATCACCGCCTCAGACACCCAAAACCTGAATGGCACCCTGC
>DLGM01000233.1 GCA_002482705.1 Cyanobacteria bacterium UBA7694 | reverse complement strand
AAAAAGACCTTCTCAGCGGCTCTGGGGTTGCGCAAACGGTACAGTGTGGAAGAGGCCTTGCAGCACCTGGGGCTGAGCTTTGTGGGCTCTCCCCACCGGGGCCTTGATGATGCCCAAAATATGGCCCGGATCATCCAAACGGTATTGGGACAAATCAAGGGGTAAAACAAAACCGCCACCGAGGAGATACCTCAGTGGCGGTTGAACGAACCCCTGTACCCGTGATTATTCAGGCTGAGGGATCGGCTGGGGATGGGGTGCCGGGTACTGATAACCATCAGGAGCCGGCCCCAAACCCTGTTTGGGGCGCGCATTGTCTGCAAATTCAGCTTGCGGGCTCAGGCCCATCAACTGTTCTTTGCGGATAATAAAGTCTTCGCGCTTTTGGGCAAAAATCGTGTAAATGCCGGTGTCCATGCGAATGGCATCACAGGGACAAGCTTCGACACAATAGCCACAGTACACGCAGCGCAGCAGATCAATGTCAAACTTGGCAGGATATTTTTCAATGGTGGGATCGGGATGTTCAGCTGCTTCAATGTGAATACACTCAGCTGGGCAAGCCGTGGCACACATTTGACAGGCCACACATTTGACCTGGCCATCATCGCGCAGGGTTAAACGGTGTTTGCCCCGATACCCCTCGGGCATGACTTTCTGTTGTTCGGGGTACTCAACGGTGGGCATCTTACTGCCCCCGGTCAACAGGTTGGCGATAAAGTGCTTAAAGGTAATCGCCATGCCCTGAAAAATGGGCAGCAGATAGGTATTTTCCCAAAAACTGAGCTTGGGACGGGGGACTTTTTTAATTTTGAGCTCACTCATGCAGCGAGACCTCCGGTTAAGAGTATCACCACGCCGGTGATGAAAATATTGGCGAGCGCCAGCGGCAGCAGCGAGCGCCAGCCCAGGAACATGAGCTGGTCATAACGGAAACAGGGCAGGGTCCAGCGTACCCAGATAAAGAACACACAGAAGAGCATGACTTTGCCGATAAACATGCCCATTTGGGCTAAAGCGGCAAACAGCGGAGCCGCCCATTCGGGCATACCAAACATGACAAGGACAGCGAGGGTCGCTAAAGCACCCAGTCCGGCCAGAGCAGCCACAACGGCATACACCATGCCTTCTTTGTCGCGAATGTCGTTGAAGTGACCTTTTTCGCGCTGATTATAGCGATAAAAGACAACAGCGATGGCAAAAGCAGCCAAAGCAGCAAGGCCCGCAGAAACCTGACTGAGAATACCCGCATTGGCAATCAGGGCCTCGGTCGGTAAAAAGGGAATTTGCCACCCGCCAAAGAAGAGGGTAACAATCATGGCCGAAGCCACAACCATCGCAATATATTCACCTAAAAAGAACATGCCAAACAGCATGCCGCTGTACTCGGTGTGAAAGCCGCCGACCAACTCAGACTCGCCTTCAGCCAAGTCAAAGGGGGCACGGTTGGTTTCGGCAAATGAACAGATAATAAAAATAATTGCGGCCAGCGGTTGTACTACCAACCCCCACTTGGGGATAAACCCAAACAGGAGTTCGCCCTGCTGGGTAACCAACTCGTTGAGATGGGTAGTGCCGAAGACCATTAGCAAGCCAATTACGGACAGGCCCAAAGGCAGCTCATAGCTGATCATTTGGGCACTGGAGCGAATGCCACCAAGCAGGGAGTATTTACTGTTGGAAGCCCACCCGGCGAGCACCACACCGTAAACCATCAGTGAGGCAACCGCAAAGTACCAGAGTAGGCCAACGTTGATGTCGACCACCTGCATTGAAATGGTGCGGTCACCTAAACGAATGGCATCGGCAAAAGGCACCATCGGCAAAACCATACAGGCCAAAGCCACGGTTAAACATGGAGCCAAGAGATAATAAAAAACGCGGGCATCGCGGGGGATAATTTGCTCTTTGGAAAGCATTTTGACGGCGTCAGCTAAAAGGTGAACCAATCCGGCGAGACGAATGGGACCAATATTGGCACGGTTAGGGCCAGGGCGGTCCTGCATAAATGCTGAGACTTTGCGCTCTAAAAACACCAGCAAGGGCATCATAGACAGGCCAAAGACCAGCACAAACAGAGCCTTAATGACAATTATTGCGGCGTCGATGAGGTCAATCATGCTACGGGGATCTCTTCTTGTACAAGTTTAAAGCCCATATCGGGAATATCATAAAAGGTCAGATTGCCTAAAACAGGGTATTTGGCACGGAGCGCAGTCCACACATCTTCCACATCCTCAAACAGAGGGGGAGCCGTTAATAGGGGGCGGAATACATCCTTGAGTACCATCCAGCCCGGTTGGGCTGCAAAGGGAGGGTGATAGGCCTGATTGGCTTTTTGAATGAGCTGCCAGGCATTCATGTAGGTGCCGTAGTGCTCGGCATTCATGGTAATGGGCAGGGCAATGTCCGCCTGTTGGGCCATGGGCGTGAGGTGAGTACCCAGATAAATGATTTGCGGCTTGTGGGTAGCCAAAGCAGCTTGTACCTGCTCATCGGCAAGGCTGTTGTCCAATACGAGCAGGAGCTTAACTTCGCCAGTGCCCAAAGCATCGCGCAGACCTTCGGGAGAAATATCGATGTTTAAGAACTTAAGGCCCGCAGTATTGGGGGTTTTGTCAGCCATCCGCAATAAATTATCGGCTTCTCCCCAACGATCATAGTTGGGGCCGTATACCGGGGTGTCCTCAAGCGCCTGTTGGGCCAAGTGAGACAGCATAAAGTTGTCTTCCAGTGTTGTGGTCGAACTACCCACTACAACAATTGCCTGTTTACCGTATTGGGTAAATACGTCCTGCAAGAGTTTCCCAGCTTCAGCCACAACCAATTCAGGAGCAAGGGCTTGGCCTTTACGCAGGGGTTGTTCTAAACGGTTTTCATGCAGAGCTTTATAGCTCAAGCGTCCGGCATCACACATCCAATAAGAGTTGACATCCGGGTTATAACGGGGGCGATAACGATAGGTGGTCGTCTTTTGATAATCAATTTCAATATTGCATCCCCGTGAACAACCCGTACAAATCGATTTGACGGTAGACAACCACCAAACGCGCTTTTTAAAGCGGAAGTCTTTGCTGGTAAGGGCTCCCACCGGGCAAATATCCACCACATTACCCGAATAGGGGTTATCAAGATCTTTACCAGGGAATGTTTCAATCCGGCAATTTTCACCCCGTCCAGCAATCATGAGTTCACTGGTTTTGGTGATTTCGTTCGTGAAACGCACACAGCGAGAGCACAAAATGCAGCGTTCCTGATCGAGGACCACCAAAGGCCCCACGTCCACAACTTTTTGTTTTTCGACTTTGGGGACCGTGGAGCGGTTGTTATACAGGCCATAGTCCATGTAATAGTTTTGCAGGCCACATTCCCCGGCTTGGTCACAAATAGGGCAATCGATCGGGTGATTCAGGAGTAAGAATTCCATCACGCCTTGACGCATTTTTTCAACGGCGGGAGTATTGGTATAAATTTCGAGGCCTTC
>DLGM01000189.1:26682-27585 GCA_002482705.1 Cyanobacteria bacterium UBA7694 | reverse complement strand
GCTCAACACCCCCAAATCCCAAGGCGGGATTGAAGGCGTTGAATACCCCCTGGTGGCCGACTTCAACAAAACCATCTCCCGCGACTTTGACGTGCTCAAAGAAGACGAAGGCGTGGCTTTCCGTGGCCTCTTCCTGATCGACAAAGAAGGCGTTGTGCAGCACCAAGTGGTCAACAACCTGCCCCTGGGCCGCAATATCGACGAGGCCCTGCGCATGGTTGAAGCCCTGCAATACACCGAAGAGCACGGCGAAGTGTGCCCGGCCAACTGGACCGAAGGCGCCAAAGCCATGACCGCTGACAAAGCCGGTCTCGCTTCTTACTTCGGCGGCTAATCACCGCCCATTTTGCGGCTCCCTTCGGGGAGCCCGCCCCATTTCTTACCTACCCAAGAGGAGATTCCCATGGCATTTGAACTTCCTGTCCTGCCTTATGCAACCGACGCCCTTGAGCCTTTTTACGACAAAGAGACCATCGAAATCCATCACGGTAAACACCACAAAGCCTATACCGACAACCTCAACAAAGCCCTCGATGCCGCTGGTATTTCTGGCCAAACCATCGAAGAAATCTTAACCAGCCTCGACAGCATCCCCGCTGACAAGCGCACCCCGATCATCAACCATGGTGGCGGTTATTACAACCACACCTTCTTCTGGGAAAGCATGGCTCCCGGTGGTTCCACCCAGCCCAGCGACGCCTTGGCCGGTGCCCTGAGCGCCAAATTCGGCTCTGTTGATGCTTTCTTGGAAGCCTTCTCCGCCAAAGCCATGGGCCACTTCGGCTCCGGCTGGGCCTGGCTCGTCATTGACGGCAACGGCGAATTGCAAATCACCGATACCCATGACCAAGTCTGCCCCCTGTCCTTTGGCCACACCCCGCTGCTGACCATCGACGTGTGGGA
>DLGM01000189.1:25992-26567 GCA_002482705.1 Cyanobacteria bacterium UBA7694 | reverse complement strand
TAGGGCCGCTTTTGTGCAATAATACCGCTATTGAAGCTCATCAGAGGCCAGATGAAAATCCATCAGTTGGAAGTAACAAACTTCAAACAGTTTTCCTCGCTATCGCTCGATTTACACCCCCAATTCACTCTTTTGGTCGGAGAAAATGGTGCGGGTAAAACAAGTATCTTAGATGCACTCGCCATTGCTTTGAGCATTTGGTTAGCTCAAGAAAAACCTGACTCTAGCCTTCAAAATAGCAGCCGAAATATCCTCCCTGGAGAAATTCATTTACGTGCGGATCAGATTGGCGACCGCATTCAATTTAGGGAAATCAAGCCCGTCATTATCAAAGCCGAAGGCGAGTTCGAAGACGGCAAAGCTCTTGCATGGGAACGTCAAATTAAAATCAATGGCAGCCGCACCACAAATACAGGCGCAAAAAAAGCGTTAGAACATATTAAAAACATATACAAGCAAGATATGGAAGGTCTTCATCCAACTTGCCCCATCCTCGTTTATTATGGCGCAGGGCGCGCCTGGCTCCCTTCTAAGGAATCGGCAATAAAGTCAACACCACACCCTGTGGCAAAACG
>DLGM01000189.1:16822-25943 GCA_002482705.1 Cyanobacteria bacterium UBA7694 | reverse complement strand
GCTTCAATGAACGAATCCGTTTTGGCGATATCACAGCCTGGTTTAATCGCGAAGTGACAGCGGCAGGCGCCAGAGGTGGGCAATTACGCCCTGGTTATGAAGTCGTCAAACTGGCTATTTTAGAATGTATCCCAGATGCTACAGATCTTTGGTTTGATGCCGATCGTGACGAATTAATCCTGCAACTCCAGGGTAAATCTCAACCCATTTCTAATCTGAGTGCCGGGCAACGCATGATGTTTGCTTTGGTCGCAGACATTGCCATCAAAATCGTTACGCTCAACGCCCATTTATTACCCGCGGATACCTTAACCGCTGAAGATTACCCACTTCCGCGAATTCTGCTTAACAGTTCTGGGGTTGTTCTGATTGACGAACTGGATGTCCATTTACACCCCCGTTGGCAACGTCAGGTAGCCACCGATTTAAAGCGTATCTTTCCGCGCTTACAATTTGTCTGCACCTCGCATTCTGCACAGGTCATCGGTGAACTAAACCCTGAAGAAATCAGG
Source organism: Cyanobacteria bacterium UBA7694 (assembly GCA_002482705.1). Taxonomy (GTDB): domain Bacteria; phylum Cyanobacteriota; class Sericytochromatia; order UBA7694; family UBA7694; genus UBA7694. Next base: position 25,431 of record DLGM01000189.1, on the reverse strand, counting down.
CTGTTAACTCCTCAAGGCATTCAACAACCTCGTATCGCTTTCGGTGCCGACAGTAACTGGATTTTAGACTTTATCATGCCCGGTCAAGCCAGTTCTGTGAATCTAGAGATCAAACAACTTCAGGATCAGGTGGAAGAAGCGTTAGATGACTTCGAGCTAGACACAGCCAGAAGTTATCTCACACAATTGGAAACACGCCTCGGCGGGGCAACAGGCGAAACAACCCGTTTGCATAGCACCCTTGAAACCCTTGCAGCCCTTCAAGCAGAGGCATCGGACACAGATGCGTCAGATTCATAAGAAATCGCCCCCTCAAGCCCTGACCCAATGGCGGCAAGCCCGTTTAGCTTTTCCACCAGCACCTGGTATGGTCTGTAATTATGAGGAATTACGCAAAGCAAAAGCCGTTTTAAATGCACTAGAACAGCAATTACTCAAAGAACAGGGTGGACTTTGTGCCTATACAGGTCTCCAGCTCCGTAATAAATTCCACTTAGAGCACCTTGTACCCCAAAAATACTGTCATTATGGCCAAGATGCGGCCTACACAAACTTGGTCGCCTGTTGGCCTGCACCCAATCCCCCAAGCAAAACACCTTATGGCGCACAGAAAAAAGATGATTGGCCTGCTCCAAGCCAATCTCACCTATTCGTTTCACCTTTAGTCACAGCATGTCATCAACGCTTTACATTTAATAGCCGAGGACAGATAAAAGCGACCCAGAACACTGATTTAGCAGCCCAAGTAACGATTGTGAACCTTGGGCTTGATCACCCTGAACTGACAGCCCTTCGTCGTCAGGCATTACAAGGAGCCTTAAGCCCTTTAAAAAAGAAAGCGGCTTACCAACGACGCTTAACAGCCCTACAGCAACAAGAAACACAGCTGCTCAGTGGTCAGTGGTCAGTCGGTCCTACTTTCCGCGTTTTGTTTTGCTCTATCAGATGTTCTTCAACAGCGCTTGGCAAGGCTTTAAAGCGCCATCATTGTACACCCGCTAAAATTCCGCTCCAAGGTGTGGGGGTAGGCACCGGGCCAGGGTCAGGAATCGGCTTTGTTTCCCCCGGCCAGCGCAGGGGAGCAACGGGCTGAAAATCTTTGAGGCTGTGCACATGGAAACTTTTTCCAGTAACTGCCACACTCTCCCAAGAGACAAACCCCTGCCCGTTGGGCAACAGGTTCACCCGCAGCGAAGGCCCAGATAAAGCGTGTGTCCCAGAAAGAGCCTGATATAGTCCCAAAACACATTCAGAAGCTACCTCTAGGAACACAATAGCGGGAATTGTTGCGTGTTTTGTCACCGGGGTGCTTCAATGATCAAGGGATTTGGGTCAGTAAATATCGGATGCTGTCTGAAAGTCAGACCCTTGAGGCTATTGCCCCAGACATCTTTCACATCGCCGACCACTTCAACTTCCACATAACTTTGGTTCGAGAAGAGGGGCTTATCAGCACGCAAATAAAGCCGATACAAAGGTTCAGTTCCAAACCCGGCAGCTAAAACAGCGCTGGATCCAGACACTTGTGCCCACAGATAGTCGGCGTCTATTTGTCCTTGAAAACTGCCGCGATATACGCGCACCCGGTAATGGGCTGGGTTTGTCACACGGCTGGCCAAATCCGGATTCAGAGCTGGATTGGCGCTGCTCACAGCCCCCCAAGGGGTCGCTTGCCCAATCGGCGTGCCAAATTCGAGGATTAAACCTTGCGGTTCGATGCCAACGCCCCTCAGGTGGGGAGGCGTGGATGGGGGCGTGATTTGAAAAGGCACAAAATCAGGATTTTCCGTGCTTTGAAACCATCCTGCCCTGCGGACATCCCCTTGGCGGCCCTGCAAGGTCTGTTTTTTGCCTTGGGCACAAAAGCTGAGAGCATATCGCGGCGCAAACTGGGGATTTTTGTCGGTCACCAAGGTGGCCGCCTCGGACAGAACCGTGGCGCGAACGCCCAAGGTAAACTCGGTTTCATCGCTATTCCAGTTGATGTCAAAGTCTTTACCCGTCATGATTAACGGCCTTTCCTCGATGGGAATATCGGCGTGGATAGGTTGACCGATTAAAGCTTCAAATACGCCTTGTGCTCCTGACTGCCAACTGAGGCGGGCATCCTGCAAAAGGTGAATCGAGACGCTTTCGCGCACAGAATCTGGGTCCATCGCTTCTGTGAAGGTAAGCTGGAAGGAAAGGGTGCTGGTGGGAAGTACAACGGCCTTGACCTGGGGGCCGGACAGGCCCGGGGGTGCCGTCGGACGGGGTAAATCCGGGGAAGGAGAGGGGGAAGGAAGCGCAGTTGCACTGGCAGAAGGAGCGGGAGTCGGCACGGCAACGGGGGCAGAAGTACAGGCATTCAGTGCCAACAAAAGAAGCAAAATGTGTCCTCTCATAAGCGTTCTCCTATACCCTTCAAAGCCAAATTCAGAAAATGCACCATCCGTCAGCGCCTCCCATTCATTTTTAAGCATGATAAAACAGACGCCATTGTGTATACATTTGTTGCATCATTTCCTCACCCAATGGGTGCATGATGAGAAATATCTCGCACCCGCCACCGGACTTAGTTCAGATCGACAAGCCACAAAAAACAACCCAGGGCAATTTTAAGCATGAGAGGGTTCATAAAAACCCGCATTGATGAGCCGATTTCATCGGCTGCACTCCGTGACCGTGATGTAATCCACGCCAGTGATCTCGGTGTTCTCGTACATGAGGTGCACGAGGTATTTCCCCGGTTGAATGGCCAAAGTCTTTTCTCCATCAGCATCTTTCATGGGATCTGTAAGTGTAAAAGCATGATTGATGTGAGCATCTTTTTCACTCTCAAAGCGCTGTATGAGTACATAGGGTCCCGCAAAATAGGGGACTTTGCCTTCACGATTAAGGTCTTTTTCAAGAAAAAGGCTTTTGACACCGGATCTTTGAAGATAGGCGGAAAAGGTCAAGGTGTCGCCTACGCATACCGTGGTAGGAGCAATCTTGACAAAATATCCCGTAGGCGGTGCAGCGGTGGCTTCAGGGACAAGGTTTAGCGGGCTGGGCGTTGCAGTGATGATGGGCTTCTGTTCAGTAGGAGGTAGGGTAGCACTCACTTCAGGTACCGGAGTCTGCACCGCAGAACCCGTAGGCGATGCGGCCTGACAAGCTACCAGTAAACAAGCTACCAATAATGAAAAAGAAAGATAGTTCATAAAGATCCTTATTGATTAGATGAGTTCCAGATTACCGGGGTGGGAGTAGGCACCGGGCCAGGGTCAGGAATCGGCTTTGTTTCCCCCGGCCAACGCAAGGGAGCAACGGGCTGAAAATCTTTGAGGCTGTGCAGATGGAACATTTTTTCAGTGCTAGTGCTGCTGCTCCAAGAGATAAACCCTTGCCCGTTGGGCAACAGGTTCACCCGCAGCGAAGCCCCAGCTAAAGCGTATGTCCCGGAAAAGGGGTAAACCACCGTCTGGCTCTTGACCACCTGATTCCCCTGAATATGGTGTACCTGAATTTCGGCGGTTCCGACGGTGCCTCGCTGTTTAGGTCTGGCCAATGTCACGATCACACCCTGTGAACCCACAAAGGCCCCCCGAACCCAACTGGCTTCAGTCACCGGCACCTTGATCACCTGACTGCAGGTCACCTGAAACCCCTGTAAACGTGAATAACGGTGCGCCCCATTGGTATTGGCATAGATATAGCCATTTCCCTGTGCATCCACTTCGATCTGGGGTTCTGAGCCCTTACCCAAATTATTCAGCAGACCAAGTTGGCCCGCATTTAAATGGCGTAAAAACCATTCATCTCCAGCCCGGTATAAAAGCATGCCTTGGCGATCCGGGTTCAACCACGTGCGCATCGTGCCATCATCCCGGTTGTTGGGTAACAATACCTCGAAACTCTGCACCTCGGCCTGGGGTTGCAACTGGTAATTTTGAATGGGCAAAGAGAGCAGGCGTAACGGGCTGTGCGATGACACTGTTTCCCTGTCTAGATCCAAGGGGGGTGTATCTGCGCCCAAGGCCATCAGGCTCAAGGCACCATTGCCTTGATCATCCACCAGGGTTTGGACGGTGCCCATCCAGCGCAAAGGCAGTGACCATTGTTGGGGTTGAAAAGGCCCAGTCGCTTTAAATTGGACCAAGTCCAAGGCCCCGGCTTGTAAATCAACCTGTTCAAATATGCCATTGGGTGGAACTTGGAAAATGCCGAAGTCATCATTCGGAGGCGAAATGAAAGTGGGCATGCGATCAGAAGCCTCGATCACGGGCATTCCTTGGGCTTGAGTTGCGATGATCTGGCCGTTGCCTTGGGCATCCCACAACAGATTGAGCTTAGAGCCAAAGGCCAAGGGATACGGCTGGCTGGGGCTTGTATCAACGTTGAGTGCCCGGATGGTTTGCAAGTAAAAGGTACTGGTATTTTGATGGTTTTTTCCGGAAACCAAGAAGCCGTCCCCGGCTGTATTGAGCTGAACAGAATAGACATCCAGTTCAGACTCCAAGGGCAGCGTTTGTTGAGCAGGTACATCTGGCAATAAACTATTGCGATCTGGACTCAATAAGGCATTTTGCGCATAACAACTGCTGACCACATCTCCATCTGTAGATAACAAAGGTTCTCCGGTGCCACAACTTAGCAAAAAGCTGGCCAACAGCAATAAACCCATCTTTCGCTTAAGAAAGGGATGCTCAACTCTCATTCAGAAACCACCTCTGGGATCAAAGTATAGAGAACAGCCGAACACAAGGGCCGCCAAGAACCAGCAGAAATGGGTTCAGGAAAACTCGCCTTTCCCCATGGGGCAGTCGTCGCATAAGCGGAAAGCCCCAATGCACGAAAAGCAGCTAAAATTTCCTGTCGCTGCGCCTGTATGGGAAATTGGTAAACATGGGTAAAGGTTGGGCGTGATGTTTCTACCGAACCCAGCGAACCATCCTCCTCACGGCACCAACTCCTATACGTCTCTTCAGCGGTGGCTTCTTCAACCCGATAGGTATCCAAAATAGATTGGATCGCTTGAGCTATGGCTGGGTCCGCAGCGCTGACCTTGGGAGACGGGCTTTCAGACACCAAACGTACATCCATTTTACGGGGATATAGAACAGTCACGGAACCTGGAAGCAGATAATATTCAGACATAGAAAGGATTCTATTAAGGCCCGTTGAAGGTTCAGGAGAAACAGCAATCGGATTACTCTCAGAGCGACACGCCCCCAATGCCAAAACAACGATAACACTCAAGCCCAAAAGCATATATTTTTTCATATTTGTTATACCCCATCTTACACCCTTTGCCTTGTCACCCAGTGCATTTTCAGAAACGCTCAGGGCTGGCAGGGCGTAAAATCGCCAATATAGCTAAAGGCCCCCGGACGCGGCTCCCAATAGAGCAAATAACGCTGCCCGGCCTCAATTTCCAGTTGTTCGCCTTTACGTGTCGTGTACTGAGATTGCAAGGTGAAAGTCAACGCCCCTTCACCCGTTGGGCCAACGGACAAATTCCCCAATAAGACGGTGTCTTCGTAAGGTGTGGCAGGATATTTATTGCCCCCAACCTCGTTGGTCGCAGAAGAAGCCGCAGGCGCTTTTTGTAAAGAAATCGGGATCAGGCTGCGGTTAAAAGGCGAGGAAACCAGCGTAACTATCACAGAGTCACCCACGCAGGGCCGGCTGGAACTGAGAGTGAACTGTGGAACAGGCTGCACCTCACCTGGAGCAGCCGTGCTCGGTGCCGGGGATGGCACCAGAGGCGATGCCGTCGAAGGTAATGTCGCACTCACCTCATGTGTCGAAGTCTGCACCGCAGAACCCGGAGGCGGAGCAGCTTGGCAAGCCACCAGTAAACAAGCACTCAATAATTGAAAAGATAGATATTTCATACAAACCTTTATTGATTAGACGAATTCCAAAACACCGGAGTTGGTGTGGGAAAAGGCCCCGGAGCAGGCACTGGCTTGATTTCCCCCGGCCAGCGTAGTGGGTCCACAGGCTGAAAGTCTTTGAGACTATGCACATGGAGTAGACCTTCTGTTGCATTCGAACCCACCCAGGAAATGAGCCCTTGCCCATTGGGTAAAAGATTTAATTGCAGCGAATCACCCTGCACACGGTGTGTGCCAGACAGGGGATAAACGACCGTTTGGCTTTTAACAACCTGATTCCCTTCAATCTGATGCACCCGGATATCGGCAGCACCCACCGTTCCTGGCTGCTTGGGCTGAGCCAAAGTAACAATTACCCCCTGTTGGCCATAAAATGCTGCTTTGGCCCAGATAGGTTCAGTTACAGGCAACGTAATAATATGGCTGCAAACGACCTGAAAACCCGTGAGCTGAAAATAACGGTGGGCTCCATTGGTCTGAGCGTAGATATAACCATTGCCCTGAGCATCCATTTCAATATGCGGGTCTGGTCCCTCACCCAAATTGGTCAGCATACCGACTTGCCCTGCCTGTAGTTGTCGCAAGAATAGTTGTGGGCCACTGCGATACAAAAACATGCCATTCTGTTCAGGGTTTAACCATGTACGAATCATGCGGTAATCTTGGTAATTTGGTAGCGATAGGTTGATCGTCTGTATCTCCTGCTGATGCAGTTTAAAGTCGCGAACGGATACATAAACCAATCGGAACGAATCTGGTGATAAAACTGCGGGAGTTGTCTCCTCAGAACTATCCACAGGTGGGACGCTGACCTCCAAAGCCATTAGGCTCAGGGTGCCATTTCCTTGTTCATCAACCAGTGCGTGCGCATTTCCTAACCAGCGCAAAGGGGATTCTGGTTGCCACTCCTGAAATTGAACCGGCTCTTCAAAGTTTTTCAAATTCAAGATAGCAGCCTTTAAAGCCGTACGAGACGGATTACCGTTGGAAAAAGGAAGTGTTTGAAACAGACCAAAGCGGTCGAGCCCACCTGGACTAACTACCAAACCAAGAGATTGCTGGGTGGTTTCTGGATAATTTTCTGGATAACTTTCCATTTGAGTGATCACCATTCGCCCATTTCCCAAGGGATCGATGAGTGGCTGGATATGCCCAAAAGACTCAGAGATTTGAGATTTGATCTCATCGTTTATATTAAGATTTTGGATTTGTTGAAAACCCAAATGGACCGTTTTTTCAGGAGATGTACGGGAAAACTGAGAAAGTAAAATGCCTTCTCCACTATCATTGAGATATAGAGAAGGCCTTTTCTGGCTCACATGTAAACGCAAGGTCTGCTGAGCAGGAACATCTGGCAATACCAACGTTTGTAGCGGTCTCATCACAGGATTACCTTCACAACTGACCACTGACAGCCCAGAAATAGGGGCAATATCCCTAGAACCACAGCTCAATAAAAAGCTGCCCCCGAACACCCATCCTACTCCCATGAAGCACTTATACCAAAAGTTCATTCAACAACCTCTGGAATAAGCTGATAGGGGACCACCGAACACGGCGTATTTTGGGGATAATACGAGGCCCCAAAGCCCCCCTTCATACCTCCAGCCATAGCCCTCATAGCTGGAAAACCCAGTTCTTGAAAGGCTTTGATAATCGGCAATACATCTGCATAGAGAGGAAATTGGTAAGTATGTGTGGTAAAGGCTTTGGGCCTTTCAAAAGCGCCCTTAGAACCATCTGGGTTAAGGCAATCGAACAGATCAACTTCTTCCGCTGAAGCAAAAAGAATCTCATGCTTGTCCAACAGAGCTTGAATCGCCAAAGTAGTGGCTGGGTCAATGGTTGTCACTTTGGGCACATCAGAAGGATTATTCAAACGAATGCCGAGCTTGCGAGGGTAGGTTACGCTTACCAAAGCAGGCGCAGAAGCCTGATAACCTGAGTAATGGTTTGGCTGAGGCAAATCAACATAAGCAACCGCCACCGGACTTTGCACAGAGGCGCAAGCCGCTAACAGCAAACAACCCGTAACACAGAGCCCAAAGAGTGTCTTGCATTGTTTCATAAGGGTTTTATCCCAGACACCTTGCGCTCACTTGTCACCCAATGGGTGCATTGTGTCTGGAGTACTCACGGACCGGGCTGACAAGCCGTAAAGTAGCCAATGTAGCTAAAGGCCCCTGGGCGTGGTTCCCAATACAGCAAATAACGCTGCCCGGATTCAATGACCAGCGGCTCCCCTTTGCGGGTGGTGTACTGGGATTGCAAGGTGAAAGTAAACGCCCCTTCGCCCGTTGGGCTCACGGACAAATCCCCCAATAAGACCGTGTCTTCATACGGGGTAGAGGGTTGTTTATTACCCCCAACCTCATTCGTAGCGGCAGAAGCAGCAGGCGCTTTTTGAAGTGAAATAGGAATCAGACTGTGGTTAAAATAGGGTGAAACCAGCCCAATTGTCAGTGGTTCCCCCACACAAAGCTGACTTGTGCTGAGCATGAGCTGCGGGAAGCTCGACACCTCACCCGGAGCAGCCGTACTCGGTACCGGGGATGGCAACTGGGATGTTACATTCGGTTGGGGAGTAGGGAACGGCGTGGGTGCCGTATAAACATCTTCAGGCCACATTAAAGGCTCCATGGCTTGATAGTTGTTGAGGGCGTGTAAATGGTATCGCGGGTCTGAGCCCCCCTGCTGCATGCTGCCCCAGTGGATCAAACCTTGGCCATTGGGCAAAAGGTCAAT
>DLGM01000189.1:0-16812 GCA_002482705.1 Cyanobacteria bacterium UBA7694 | reverse complement strand
AGCGCCCCCTAAAGGTAAACGCTTGGCCGCTAAAGGGTATTGGATGGTTTGGGTAGCCACTTCCCGGCCCTTGTCTAAACGATAGACATAAATAGGCCATATCATGTCTGTCGGTTTATAAGACAAGGTTTCAACCAAGATAGCCTGATCGCCAAGCAATGAAATGGACGTATTTGCATATTCACGTACCGGGACAGAAATATCCACCGGCTCTCCCAGTTGAAAATTCTGTAATGGATAATAACGATAAGGCTCTTTGGCATAGGGGTTTCCCCGTGTAAAGACATGGCCATTGCCTTGATCATCAACAGTAATTTCAGGGCTATTTGCCGTTTGAATCGGGAAGGTTTGTTCTGACTTATTTTTAATACGTCTGAGCTGCCAATTTAAACCCACCGGTTCTAAAATCAGCATCACCCGTTCTGAATTGAGCCATACCCGTATCTTGTTGGGTTGGGACGTCGGCACATCCATATACTGAATGGGGAATTGCAGTTGATAGTTTTGAATAGGCAGATAGGCAAGCTGCATGCGTGACGGGTTGTCATCTACTGCTCGCTCTTTGGTCTGAGTGGCTCCCTGCTCAACAGTGGAAGAAAGCTTGACTGGATTCATCATCATACTCAAATAGCCATTTCCCTGAGCATTCACCAGAACATGAGAAGATGAAAAGTTGCTTTGCAGGTCACTTCCTGTTAACGTTTGAACTTCTGAGGACTGAAGGTTGGATAAATCAATCTGACGAAATTTCACGTCAGGATTGACGGGCAAGGACGTATTTCCCCTATAATCTGTTTCCTGCAACAATAACTGTGTAGCATTTCCATTAAACAAGGCGTGTATGGACAGATTACCCGTGGTTTTTGTAATAAGGTTACGCGTCGAAAGAACCTTTAAATGGTCTATCTGATGAAAAAACAGATCGCCGCCAGAGGGTTGTCGAGAAACCATTAAAGCACCGCTGCCTTGAGGGTTAACAAAGAACCAGTAATGATGACCCACAGAATCAGTGGTAATTGTTTGCTGTGCGGGCACATCAGCATATGTTACGTGTGTTGAGGGTTGAGGATTGGGAGCTGACGAAGCTGTGGGGCCTGGATTATTTGTCACAGGCAAAGGTGAATGACAGGCTACCAGAAAAAAACATAACGCAATTGGAAGTGATCTGAGCAAATGAGAACCTATCCTAATAAAGATCCTTCAAATTTAATCATTGTCACTGTGCAACATAGTTCTCTTCACCAAAGCCGAAAAAACTACCTACAACGGTAGCGTAAGCATTTGAAACGGAATGATGCTTGTTTAACTCATCAATAATCAACTTGATATCATGGGTTCCTGAAAAAGTGTACATATGCATAGAAGCACGATGGGGGAAATCAGTGCCCCAATGGACTACCCCGGCCCGCTGATCGGCATCGTCTTGAGTTGGAGAAAGGGAATACCCAGATGAACTACCCCCTGATTGAAAACCATATTTTTGCAAAATTTGCTGTAACTCACGGGTAACAGCAGCGTCCGATGAGCTTATTTCAAAGCCCTTCTCACTGCGAGTAATTCGGACATTATATTCGTTTTTGTAAATAACGCTGATTGATACCGTTCGCCCCTTTTCATCAGCTAAGAGTGTGGGCTGAAAGGGAATCAGCTTAGAATATGCAACGTTATCTGCCACATGTATCGGCTCTGTATCCAAGGTTGCGCGATGAGTCATATTAACGGGTGATTCACACCCCATCAACACGAGTAGCATCATAAAAAAAGGGCGGTATTTAACTTTGATCATTAAAAATACAAATCGTCTATATCTATTTAATGAGAGCAGAACACCTACCCTCGGTTTTGTCTGTCACCCAATGGGTGCCTATATGCATAAAGACGGTGAGCCATAAACCTCAGGGCATGGATGTCTTTGCAATGGAGTGCTTTGCGCAAACGGTTGATCTGGGTCTTGATGGTATTGATATTCCCGTTTAAAGCCATGGCAATGTGTTGTTGGGTATGTCCTTCAGCCAACAGCTTGAGCAACCGCAGTTGGAAAGGCGTCAGCTCGGGCCAAGTGTCAACAGGCGTAGTGGTGGGGAGACTGCGCTGGTAGCTTTTGTGAAAGACCCGTGGGTCAAAATAGACCCCATCCTCCAAAAGAATCGTTCGCAGGGCCGTCTCTAGGTTGTCCATCTGGCTTTTGAGTAAATAGCCCCGCACCCGGGCATCCAACAACTCAGGCAAGGTGGTGCGGTCATCATAACCACTGCACAACACCATCCGGGTCTTGAACCCCCACGGCGCCAACACCCCCGCCACCTCCAAGCCCGTCATCTCCGGCATGTCAAAGTCTAAAAAGGCCAGATCAGGCTGATGCGAAAAAATCGCCTCAAGGGCATCCGAACCGGTGTGTACCACCGCCACCTGTGTGAAAGAGAACCCCGGTAAAGCAAGCCACACCAAGGCGTCCTGAAGCTCTTCCAAGAAATCAGGATCATCATCCGCAAGCACCAAGGTCAGCCGCCGCATAAAAATACCTATATCCAAGCGATAACAAGATGTTAACATATACAATCATTTTTTGTAAACAAGGGTGAGGGCTTCATCGGTTATACTGTTAAACATGCTGACTCGCTCTCAAATTCAAGCTTTGCGCCTTGCCGGTTTGGGCCTATCCCAGCCCCAAACAGACGGTGATGTGGCGGCACTCGTCACCCATTTGGGCGCCATTCAAGCCCAAGACTACGACGGCTCCTTGGGGTCGCTGGGTTTGCGCCTGTCAGGCAGTTCCATCCGCCAGATCCAGTCAGCCATTGCCAGCGCCCAGATTGTGCGCAGTTGGCCCATGCGCGGCACCTTGCACTGGATGGCAGCGGCGGATGTGCGCTGGATGCTGAAGCTGATGACGCCCCGGATCATCGCCGCCAGCGCCGGGCGTTACCGCCAACTGGAGCTGGATGCCCCCACCCTGAGTCAAGCGGGCCAGGTACTGGAACAGGCCTTGGCCACCGGGGCTCCCGTCCAGCGCAAAGTCTTGTTGCAACAGCTTGAGCAGACGGGCATCAGCACCACCGGGCAGCGCGGTTACCACATTTTAGGCTGGTGCGCCCAACAGGGCCTGATTTGTGGTGGCCCCATGGATGGCAAACAGCCGACCTTTGTCTGGCTTGACGCCTGGGTTCCCAATCCGGGCAATACCTTCAGTGGGGACGAGGCGCTGGCGGAAATCGCGCGGCGCTTTTTTGTCAGCCACGGGCCTGCCTCCGTGCATGATCTGGCCCGCTGGACCGGGTTGACCTTGACCCAGGCCCGGCGGGGTCTGAGCAGCATTCAAGCCGAACTGGCTTCTTTGAGCTGGCAAGATGAAGCCCTGTGGTTCAGCCCGGCTTTTGTAGAGACGGTGCCCACCGCCCCCGAGGTCTTGTTATTGCCGGGTTTTGATGAATACATTCTGGGCTATAAAGACCGTACCCAAATGGTAGAAGCGGCTTACCATCCGTATTTATGTCCCGGTAATAACGGCATGTTTGCGCCCAGCCTGGTGCACCGGGGGGAAGTGCTCGGCACCTGGAAACGGGAATTCAAAACACGAGCAGTGAAGATACAGATCCAGCCCTTTGCCCCGTTGCCCGCAGCAGTGGAAAAGGCCCTTCCCCATGCGGTCAGCCATTATGGGGCTTTTTGGGGCTTGTCGGCCGATTACCACATTACAGCGGTTTGAGACGCGCCAACAGGCCCACAATACCGCTGGGCTGATAACCTTGGCGGGTCAGGAAAGTGCAGGCGTGATGCACCCGGTCGCGGTAGGGCTGTAAGGCGGTGTTGAGCTGTTGCGGCACCTGGGTGTGTTGTAGATAGTGACGGACAATCGCGTGGGCGGGCTGGGAACGGGGAGCCTGGGCCACCGCCACCGCCAGCGTTTCCTGCTGGGCCGGGGGCAAGGCCGCATAGGCCAAGCGCACCGGGTAGGTGATCAGCCCATCGCGCAAATCGGGGCTGATGGCATGCTCCACCAGATCCTGATAGTCGCCATGAATTTGCATGATCACCCCCAGAGCCTCGCCACAATCGGCCAAGGCCCGGCAGACTTTGGGGCGAGACGCCGCTAAAATGGCTGGGGTTTCAAAATACAGGCGCACCGAGCTGCCGGTTTTGAGGCGCACGGTTTCTAAGGCTTCGGACGGATCCCAACTGGGGTCTTTGCGCCGGTACAAATCGCGGTGCTGGCCGCTGGCGAGGTGCCAGCCCGCCTGGATAAAGGCCTGACGCAAACGATCCACGCGGCTGGGGGCAATGCCCACGGTGCGCAAGGGCTCTAGGGCCATCAAGGCCAGGAATTGCAGGGCCGTACCGGCATTGATCGCCAATTCCGGGCCCAGCTCGCGCCACGGATCGCGATCGAGGTCGTGGTCTTCTGCGTCGTCGGTAATGTCTAAAAAGGCATAAAACAGCAGGTGGGCCGTGCCCAGATGCACCAGCCGGGCATCGGGCTCCTGCCCCAAGGTTTCCCAGGCCAGATAGGGGCCGAGCAGGGCCGGGAAGACCCGGTTGTCGGCAAATTCGGCCTGTAATTTGGCCAGCACCGCCCAGATCAGGCGCTGCAAGGTGGGGTCGGGGCAGTGCTGCAAGAGCAGGGTTTCAACCTGGGTTTGTAACGCCCCAAAGTAGGGGAAAAAGGCTGCGTTGCTCACGCTACCGCCTTAGACATCCGAATCGGTGTCTACAGCCGTCACTTCAGGGGCATCATAGGCTTTGACCACCACCACCGTGACGTCATCATCCATGCCGTGGCCTTGAATGTGGGCTTCCCAGTCTTTGATAATGCGGTCGCGCAGCTCAGCGGCGGAGGCATCTTTAAACAGGGTGATCAGCTGCTCGACGCGCTCAAGCGAGTATTCCTGCCCTTTGCGGTTCATGCCTTCGTGCAGCCCGTCGGTGAAAAACACCATAATGTCGCCACTCTGCATCTGGGTTTGATAGGCCTGACACTTGTATTTTTCCGGCGGGCGCTGCCCCAGGGGGAAAGAGCCTTTAAATTCGGGGAAATTGGTCAGGGTCTCGTCAGCCGCGCGGAAGTGGTAGGGGAACCAGTGCCCGGCGCTGGCCATGTGGCAGGTCATGGTGTCGGTGTCAAACAGCGCGTACACAAACGACATTAGCTTGCGGGCGCTGCGATCGCTGGCGCGGGAGACCATGTCGTTCAGGGTGCGGTTGAGAGCGGTCATGACCGTGACCACGTCGGGGTTGGTAACCGCCTGGTTGTACAGGCAGCTCTTGGCCATACCGACAATCAGGGCGGCATCAATGCCGTGGCCGGTGACGTCGCCAACGCCAATCACAAAGCGGCCATTGCCCAGATCGTACCAGTCGTAGTAGTCGCCGCCGGTTTCATCGGCGGATTCGGAGTACCCGGTCACTTCAAACCGGGCCAACTCCATTTCTTTTTGCGGCAGCATCGACTTTTGGATCAGGCGGGCCTTGAGCAGGTTCTGTTTGATCGCCTCTTTTTCGGCCACTTCTTCCGCCAGTTCAGAGCTGTGCAAAGTGAGCGCCAACTGTTGGCCAATGCTTTGGAAAAGCTGGCGATCTTCAATCGTGTATTCTAGCTCGGAGCGCTTTTCACCCAGGGTCAGCAGGCCTATCAGCTCATCGCGCATTTGTGCATCCTCGCCTTTGACTTTAACCGTCAATGGCAGCGTGAGGCTGTTGTTAATCGCCTCGACCTCTTCGAGTTGCGGCAGTTGCGAGGTAATGCGCTTGGCCAATAAAAAGGGAATCGGCGAGGGCAGCGGCCCTTGATTATTGAGGCTGTTGATGTTTAAAGCGCTGGTAAAACGGGTGGTCAGGCTTTTGCGTTTGATCAGGCCCAAGGCCGATAAGAGCGCCGGGTCCTGCGCCGAGATATCGTCCTTGAGTTTGACGTTAATGCCGTGAGCATAAGCCTGTTGCAAGGTTTGTGTATCCGGGTTGCGCAGCATCAGCAGAATATGTTTAGGATGGATGGTTTTTTCCATAATGTCGACCATTTTGGGGATCAGGTCATCGCGGTCAATGGTCGAGCGGGCGGTATCAACAAAGTCGCTCAGGGCGGTGCGGAAGTCGTACTGCTTGCGGAAGAATTTGCGGTCGATAAAGCTGCGGATGTAAAAGCGCAGGGGATCAAAGAGCAAAATGACAACGGCCGTGGTGAGCATGTATGAAGTCAGGTCGCTGTAGTTGGTCATCAGGGGCTTCAGGGTGGCCTGAATGCCGGTGGCAATTACCACATAACCACTCCCCAATAAAGCCACCAGGGCTGAATAGGTCATGCTCTGCTTGAGCACAAACTCGATATCGAACATTTTGTGTTTGATAATCGCATAAGCCACGGAAGCCGGGAAAACAATGAATAAAATCCAGCACACGGTGGCAATCGCCGGGCTGACCTTGATATGTAAAATTTGGTCGAGGATCAGCCAAAAGACCGTCATCGGGATATAGGCCACCAAAGCCCCGATCAGCGCCACTTTGGCCTGGTTGCGCATCATTTGTGACTCGGCTTTGATCACCGAGTGGATGATCATGCCCAGCAAGCCCATAAAACCCACCCCCAGCGACCACAACAAGCTGAGGTCGTTCATGGCAAAGTGCAAGTCGAACAAATCGGCGGAGCCAGCCGCGCGATAACCCGCCAAGCCCTGTACGCAGAAGGCATATTCCCACACCGCCAGCATGGCAAAGCTGATCACATAGGGCACCCACAGTACCCAAGGGCGTTTTTGCACAAGCTTTTTCTTTTGCGGGAAATAAAAGCCCAGATGCAAACAGGCTCCGCCAGTTAAGGCCACCGCCGCTAGCCAAATACGCGGAAAAAACATCACCGTGTCGTAGTCATTGGCCAAAATGGTGGTCAGGCCAATTGCCAAAGTCATGTACAAGTGGGCGCGGGCGGCCGGGTTACCGGGCCGCACCAAATAGGCAATCGCCCCCACCAGCAGGTGGCCAAAACCGACCAAAAACAGCGTTAAAAAGCTGCGTACATAGTCTTGCAGGGTAAAGGTGCCCACGGGCACGGTAATTTCTTTGGCCGTTTTGCCATCTTTGGCCAGCAGGGAATAGGTAATGGGTTCTCCTACGGGGGTACTTTTTAATACGGCCCGGAATTCGGCCGGACTGTGTACCGGCTTGCCATTCATGGCCATGATCCGGTCATAGGTTAAAATCCCCGCTTTGGGGCCGGGCCAATAAGCTTCGTTCACAGCCGAGACCGTCAGGGTGGGCTCAACCCGGAAACCGGCAAAGGGCTGGCCAATTTGCCCGGCGGTGGTCAAAACGGTCACAAAGGAGACCAGAAACGAAATGACGATCAGGATCAGGCAAAAAATTCCTTTGCCCGATTTTAAGGCACGGCGGCTTTCATCGTCTAACAATTTCACGGTAGGTTCCTCTGCATAGGGGGGTTAGGTATATTATCCCACGAAAAAGCATCGTATTTATGACAGGACAGGGATGCCAAGAGGATAACATATTTCCCAAGCCGTGATATGTAACCCGAATTACGGGGCACTGAGCCCGGCTCTTGTTCGCCGCAACTTAGAGAAAAGACTGGCCCTCACCCCGATAAGTGGGTACCAACTCCCCCATTTCCCCATCCCGCACCAGATGCAGGTGGGTGAAATGTTCACACAATTCGCCTGCTTTGGCGTGACGGAATAAGATCGGATCCCCCAGCTCCAGAACAGGATCAACGGCAAACTGGACGGGGGTCTGCACTTCTCCAGCCCCTTCAAGCCCCATTAGCTGCCCAGGTGGCAACCAGGGCTGGGGGAGTTTTTCTGGGCCCGTACTGCCAGAGGCAATATAACCACCGCCCAAGCAGGTATAGATGGCGGGAGCCGGTTTGCGTACAGCAGCCAGGGCA
Source organism: Cyanobacteria bacterium UBA7694 (assembly GCA_002482705.1). Lineage (GTDB taxonomy): Bacteria > Cyanobacteriota > Sericytochromatia > UBA7694 > UBA7694 > UBA7694. The sequence continues at coordinate 8,927 of DLGM01000189.1, read as the reverse complement.
AATCCGGCGGCGGGCTGTAATTGTAAATGTTGGTAACGATCAAACAGCGTGGGAGCATAAAAGCCTGAACCAGCGGTCAATTCGGTCAGGCCCGGTTCGGTCGTGGTGCGGCTCAGACTGCCGGTACCACCGCCATTGATCAGGCTCAGTTCAAAACCGGCCGCTTGCAAGGCTTGGACCGTCTTTTGACGTCGTTGCGAAACCTGGGCAAACGAGCGGCGTTGCAAGGTTTGAATCACTTTGTTTTTGAGGGTTTCCCCCGGAGCCGCATCCCCGACCCCAGCAATTTGTGCTTCATACCCCATCAGGGCATCAAGGCGCAGACTGGGATAGTTGCGCGTGGCCTCCGCCAGTGCCACAGCAGCCTCAGGGGTGCGAACCGGTGAGCGCTGAACGCCAAAGTGCAAGCCTGGAAATGTGCTTGACATGTCCAAATCAAGACAGAGGGGCAAGACCACGCCCGCATCCTCCGCCAATACGGATAAAAATCCCAGATGAGCCACACTGTCCACCATCAGCCACAGACGTTTACCAGCCTGCACCTGGGTACATAAACCGCGGACAGCAGCGGCATCAGCCGTCGGATAAGCGACCAGCAGATCGTCAAAACCACGCTCAGCCAGCCACAGAGCTTCAGCGGCGGTGTAACACATCAGCCCCTGAAAACGCGGTGACAGGCTTAAAATATGCTCTAAAATGGCGCGTGAGCGAATCGACTTGGTGGCAATCCGGATCGGTAAATTGCCTCCTTGAGCCAGCAGGGTCTGGGCGTTGGCCTCCAAAGCATCGAGATCAACCCAGGCTAAAGGCAATGAACGCCCCGCGAGGAGCTGTTTCCAATGGGTGTAGTTCATGGGGCTGACCGCAGGGCCAGTTCACGTTCAGAAAACACCGGTGGCTGCAATGTGGTGTCGAGACAACGCTCGGCAAGCGGCTGACACAAGGCCCGCGCCACTTGGGCAAAAGCGGTTTGAAAAGCAGCCAGTGACCATTGGCCAAAAACCGTATGCCCCCCTTCATAAGCCTGCATCTGATATTCCTCAAAGGTACAGACATAACCCAAATAATCGTTGCTATAAGTGGTGACAACCACCTGCTCAACCCCACGGGTCGCCAGAATTTCCTGGACCGAGCTGCGCAGACGTTGCCCAGCAATGGTGGTCAATTCACCGGGAAAACCCAAAATCGCCAGTTTCCCCACCACCACAATCTGGACGGGCAGAATGTGGGGAGTCCAGGTGTGCTCCTGAATGGCCCCGGTACGGTGGAGATTTTTCAAGCGACCAATCACCGGTTCTAAAAAGTTGGGGATCGGCAACTGGCTGATGTCGCGGGTACCCAGGAAGGTTTTTTCGCCACTTTCAAAGAGGATCTGTTTAGGCCCCTGTGCTTCATATTTCGCCAGAATCCGGGCCCGCTCCTCAGGGGTAGCCCGCTCTGCCCGCTTCAATTCAGCCGCTTTGAGGCCTTTGGCGACCGCACCCAATAGGGTGGCTACTGCGGGAGATACGCCGGGGCCATCAACGGTTGTGCCCTTAAAAAAGGCCACACCGTGGGCAGAGCCACTGGTGCGACAGCCGGTTTTCCCCCCCGTGTAAGCGGGATCGGCTTCTACCTGGGAAAAATCGACATAGATCTGGGCACTATCAATCGGCCCATCCACATGAAGCGCCCCTGGCTGGTGAAAGGTATTCCAAGCCAAATCGGCCTGCAAACGGCCATTATAACGGGCACTTTCAAATTCATCGGTAAATTTGCCTTTGGGGATGGGTTGCCCAGCGCCATAATAGTTGGGTGAAACATCGCCCGCTGTAGCTTGGGCAAAAATCGCTGGTACGGGCGTGCCGCGTTGCTGGCGCAAGCGCTGTTCAAAATAGAGCGAGGCATAACCTTTGTTGTCAGCATTGATCAGACGGTTGGTATTACCAATGCTGGTGGCATGCACCCCAAACCAGCTGATCATAGCCAGAGGATCGCCAGTGGGGGAGTGAGCGCGCAGCACGGGCATGGTGCGATCAATCGCCAGATGGGTTTCAGTGTCGGTATAAGGGGGGGCTTCGGGGTTTTGGCGGTAGGATTTTAATGAGCGGTTGTAGCCCACTTCCTGTTCGGGGGGGAAGAGCCCGGTGGCCAAGCTCAGGGTGGCAGCTTGCAAGCTCTCATCGGCTTGGAGCAGGGCATCCACAAAGGCCTCCACGATCGCGGCAAAGACCGCTGGCTGAAAGCCGGGAACGGTGACATTGTAAAACACGTAGTGGGAATAACCGCCGGGAGCACTGTGGGTATGTTGTGCGGATAACAGCACATTGGCATCATGCAGTTCACGGTCGGGATGCTCCGTTGTTAAGCGGCGGATCACTTCTCTTTTGACTGCAGCGGTGACAAAACAGATTTCAGCATTGGCAAAAGCAACTTTGTGCCCTTGGGGATCGCGGAACACATAGGCCCGCACATATAAGTCGGTCGCAGCCCCTTGGGCAATATTACCCAGACTGCCATATCCCATCATGCCGATGCCTCGCTGCTTGAAGCGGAGGAGGCTTTTCCCGGAACCGGTTTGCATAGGGGGGATCCTTTGAGGGAGTTTTAGATATTATACCCCGTACGGGCACAGAATTCTGTGCCCGTACGGGGTACAAGCCCCCAGCATGCTGTGCCCTTACCGTGCCTTAGCATGCCTCATCACCACGAGGACGCGGCGCTAGGGCGGATGGTATCCGCCCCGCAGATTTACGCATCGTGTAAGCCCGGTGTAAGTAACGGCTGGCATACTCAACACAACCGTGTGACAGCACGTTTCATGCGACGCCTGGAACGGTCGTGCCTATTCCTTCAATCTGTGCACAGGCGTCGCGTGCTGTTTTTCTTTAGCGACCTAAGAAGAGCTTCTGGCGCATAATGTGGAAGAAGTCGTTCTTGTTGAACTTGATCAGGCGGGTCTTGTAAAACGAACGGCTGACCTTAATAATATCGCGGTGGAACAGGGGTTGATTGGCCTGTCCATCAATGGTGATCAACACATCCTGTGAGGTTTCGCGCAACAGGATTTTGACCATGGTTTCTTTCCATTCGGGGATGACAATCGCGCGGTTAAAGAGGGCATGGGGACAGATCGGGTTGATGATATAACCAGAGACATCCGGCATCATGATCGGCCCACCGGAAGACAGGGAATATGCCGTGGAACCCGTTGCTGAGGCAATGATCAGACCGTCAGCCCGGTAGGTGGTCACATACTCGCCATCAACGTAGGTAGCCAAATCGATGATGTACGAAAGCGGATTGCGCATGATGGCGGCATCATTGAGGGCATGGAATAACAACCGCTGCTGGTAGTTTTCGTCGAGTACTTCAAACTGAAGCATGGCCCGCTCTTGAATGACGTACTCGCCAGCCAACACCCGTTCTAAAGCCGGGTACAAATCTTCCAACGCCGTTTCGGCGATAAATCCAAGCGAGCCGGCGTTGATACACAACATCGGCACCCCGTGGGGAGCCAACAAACGGGCCGCATACAACACGGTGCCATCACCGCCAAACACCAGCGCCAGCTTCAGGCGTACATCTTGGGTTTCGGCTTCAAATTCTTCGTTAGAATTATAAAAGTTAGAGAAGATATGGACATTTTCGCCCCGATCAGTCAGCCACTGGGCTACTTCTTGGGCGATATGCTGGGTATCGCACTTGTAGGTTTTGTAGAGGTTATAAACGATCCCAATGGCCGGGCCCGGCATGCGCATTCTCCTGGTGTTGAAATGGCTAAAGAGGCGGCTTTAACGCGCTGCTTAAAAGCGTATAATGCACAATAATAGCACACCTGTGCGAAAAGTCACCAGCCACGCGCCTGCGCGTGGTAAAATCAGGCTCAAGGCCCAGGCCTGAATTCTTTTGAGGTAACCCCTGATGTCTACTGAAACCCTCACCGATGAAGCCCCCGCTTTTGATCCGATTCGAGAGTCAGCCCTCAATTCCTGGCTGCGCCACAGTCAGACTCTGATGGAACTGCCCATCGAGCAAAAACAATACCTCAAGCGCTTGGTGCAGCAGTTGGCAGCCCCTGTCCCCCCTGCCGCCGAGGCCATGCTGAGTGCTCTAGAGGCCCAGGAAGGGGAAGCCCTGGATCAGGCCCTCCAACGCATGACGGGCTCCTTTTTACAGAACTTGGTTGAGCAGGTAAAAAACCGCATGGCCCAGTTGTCTGGCCCGGAAGATCCCGCTGCAGCAGTGCTCAAACCGCTGTACCATTAACTCAGCTCGGTGCACTACGTGCGCTTTGTACAGGACTAGGTTTTGCACATTCTGTTTCTGACGGTGCGCAAGCCCCCCAAAACAAGTACGGGGCAGGTCTCGCGGCTGAGCAGCTACCCGGCCCTATTGGTAGATGAGCCGAACATATTTCAGCGCATTGCGGCCCTCGATCCGGCCCAAGTCTTTCGCGAAGTCGAAAGCTTTGAGCCGGCCTTGTTGGTGTACCAAGGGGAGCCTGAAATAGCGGAAGCTTGGAAAAATCTGGGGGAAATCATGTTTCCCAGACTGCTGGCTTATGCGACCTCAGAAATGGAGCCCTTTGTGGTCTTAGAAACCATCAATCAGCGGCTGTGGGGGCTGCGACGCCAACGTCTCAAGCCATCCGGGCGCACCCCCGCCCCCGAAGAAGTCGAACCAGAACAGCTCTTTGCCGAACTCGAACCTGGTAAACAGTCCGAAGCACGGCGACAAGCCCGCCGCCTGTTAGAAAGTTATGCCCTCGGCCCCTTTTTGGATCAGGTGAGCACAGCCGCCATGGAACGCCTGCTCTACTGTGTCGCGTTACTTGAAACGGCGTTGGATGAAGTGGTGCTGCCCCCCCATCCAGCGGTGCTGGATGTGGGCACCCATATCTGGAGTTATGCCCCCGGCTTGGCGGCCTATTTTCGCCAGAAAGCCCAGGGCGTAGCGCTCACGGGCATTGAGCTGGATCCCTGGTATCTACAGGCCCAGGAACTCTTGCGCGGAGAATGGGCCTTGCACTATGCCCACCTGGCCGGGGCCACCTGGCGCGAAGGCGATCTCGAAGATCTGCCCCTGCCCCCTCAAGACGTGGTCTGCTTTTTCCTGCCGATTGTGCTGCCACAAAATACGGTATTATGGCGAATTCCCATGGCTTACCACCACCCCGTTCAGTTGTTTAAAAGTGCTCAGTGGAAGCTCAAGCCCGGGGGGCAGATGCTCATTTATAACGGCGTGGAACCAGAATACCAGGAAACGTTAACGGCGCTGCGCAATGCCGGGCTTGAACCCACCACCACGGGCCCTTATACCTGCCCGCTGCGCCAACAACCGCAAGGTTATTTAACACGGGTGGTTCAGCGCACGCGTCTGGGGGGCTGAGCCCCACGGCAAAAATATTCCCTTCCTCCCAGCCCTTTGGGTATGATACAAATAGCTGCATATTTTCGCATTCATGCATACATCGTCGCAGAGAGGAACGCCCATGGAAGCCACCCCCGAATCTAAAGACCTGGTGATTGTCTCTGAAATTCTGCCGGATAAACTGACCGTCATTCCAATTGAGCCCCGCCCCATTTTCCCCAATATTATGCTGCCCATGGCCCTCAATGGGAGTCGTTATGTTGAGCTGATCAAGCGCGTGTGGGAAGAGGAACAGCGTCTCCTGGGTGTTGCCTTGGTACACCGTGAAGACAAGGAAGATTATTTCCGCTCGGAGTTACACCCCGTAGGCACCATCCTGAAACTGTACAAAGTCAATATCGTCAATGACGAAACCGTACAAATCTTGGTCCAAGGGCTACAACGCTTTACCCAAGTGCGCCCCCTGCCCTTTGAACAGTTCCAACGCTGGGAAGTGCGCTATCACTATGATCCCCAGGGGAATCCCAGCGAAGAGCAGAAGGCCTATGCGATGGCGATTATGTCAACGGTCAAAGAGCTGATGCGTGCCAACCCGCTGTTGCAAGACTCCCTTAAAATGATGCTGTCGCAAATGACCTATGACAATTCAGTCGTATTGATGGATGTGGTCACAGCCTTGCTTAGCAGTGAACCGGAAACCTTACAAGATCTGCTTGCCACCTTTGATTTAACCGCTCGCAGTGAGAAGTTATTGCTGCTGCTCAAACAAGAGTTAGAAGTGGTCAACCTGCAAGAAAAAATCCAGAAACAAATGCAGGAAAAGGTGTCTAAACAGCAAAAAGAGTTTTTCCTGCGCGAACAACTCAAAGCCATCAAAAAAGAGCTGGGCCTTGAAAAAGATGGAAAAACCGCCGAGATTGAAAAATTTGAAGAGCGTCTCAAGGATTTGGTGCTCACGGAAGAAGCCGCCAAGGTCATCCACGAAGAACTCGACAAAATGCGCATGATGGAAAGCCAATCACCGGAGTACAACGTCACGCGCAACTATCTCGACCATCTCACCAGTTTGCCCTGGGGAAAACTCAGCGCTGATAACCTGAATATCAAAAAGGCCCGTAAAATCCTCAATGATCAGCATTATGGCCTGGATGATGTCAAACAACGTATCCTCGAATTTATTAGCACCAGCGCCAAACGCGGCCGTCTCGGCGGGTCGATTATCTGTTTGGTGGGGCCACCAGGAGTAGGCAAAACCTCGATTGGCAAATCTATTGCCGCCGCCCTCAACCGCCAATTTTACCGCTTTTCGGTGGGCGGCATGCGCGACGAAGCCGAAATCAAGGGGCACCGCCGCACCTATATTGGCGCCATGCCGGGCAAATTGGTCCAAGCCTTAAAACGCACTGGTACCGCCAACCCAGTGATTATGCTCGATGAAATCGACAAAGTGGGCAAAAGTTACCAGGGCGACCCAGCCTCGGCCTTATTGGAAGTGCTCGACCCAGAACAAAATGTCGACTTTTTAGATCACTATCTCGACGTGCGATTTGATCTGTCCAACGTGGTGTTTGTGACAACAGCCAACCAGCTCGACACCATTCCTGGCCCCCTGCTCGACCGCATGGAAATTATCCGTCTGGGCGGTTATGTACTCGAAGAAAAAGTACAGATTGCCAAGCGTTACCTGATTCCGCGCCAGTTGGAGCAACACGGCCTGACACCCGAGGAAGCACAGTTTACCGACCAAGCCCTGCAACAGATTATTGACCGCTACGCCCGTGAAGCCGGGGTTCGCAATCTCGAAAACCAAATCAAACGCATTCTGCGCGAGATCACCCTTGAACAGGTCGAAAAAAAGGTGGGCAATGTCAAAATCACCGCCAAGAATGTCGAGAAATATCTGGGCAAACCGCGTTTTACCGCTGAAGAGCTGTATGATAAGCCCCTGCCCGGTGTCACCCTCGGCTTGGCCTGGACCTCTATGGGTGGGGCCGTATTACACATAGAAGCGCGGGCCTTGCCCGCTAAGGCCGGGGGGTTCCGCCAAACTGGCCAACTTGGCGAAGTGATGCGTGAATCCGCAGAGATTGCCTATTCTTATCTGCGCTCGGTCTGTGCCGATGAAAAGGGCAAGAACTTCTTTGACAAACATTTCATTCACCTACACGTGCCGGAAGGGGCCACTCCCAAAGATGGGCCCTCAGCAGGCATTACCATGGCCTTGGCCCTGTATTCATTGGCCCACAATCGCCCCTTGCCCCGGCGCATTGCCATGACCGGCGAGCTGAGCTTGACCGGTAAAGTCTGGCCGATTGGCGGGGTACGCGAAAAGGTGATTGCCGCCAAGCGGGGCAAGGTTCATGAATTGATTTTCCCCAAAGCCAATCAAAAGGACTTCGAAGAACTGCCCGAGTACATTCGCAAAGGCATGAGCGTCCATTTTGTCAGTTACTTTGATGAAGTGTTAGACATTGTTTATGGGCGTTGAGCTGCGTCCCGGAACACGGGCAGACACCCCGTTTATTTGCAGCGTGTTCCGGGACGCTCTGCCGCTCTATGAGACGCTGATGCCGGGCATCTTAGAGGCCAATATCGCCAATCTCGAAACCCTAGAGGCAATGGGGCTGTCCTTTGCCGCCACAGGTTTAGAAGCGCATATTTTTGAGCATCAGGGCCAACCGTTTGGTTTTAGCGGGATCGGCATTCTCAACCCGGAACAGGCCTATCTGGCCACGTTTTATTTGCTGCCGGAACATCAGCGCCAAGGTTTGGGTAGCCAAGCACTGAAGGTGTTATGTCAGCTCTATGCCACCCAGGGGTTCCGCGAAATACTGTTACAAGCCCATCAGCGGGCCCCTTGGGCGGTTAACTTTTATCTGCGCAATGGCTTCACAGAACAAGCACGCGGCCCAGCGGCTATTGCCGCCGCATTGCCGACCATTGCCCACTTGGTCGAAACAGAGACCTTGCTGCTACAGCGCATACTCTAAGCACTGGATTTCCGTGTTCCACAAGATACAGACCCTGAAGGCAAGCTGTTTAAGCGGCCTCCCCCCAAGGCGGGTCATGCGCCCAGCCCAAGAACGTGTTAAAATACTCACTGTAATTTCACCATCCTGTAAAGAGTGTGTAGACCCTTGGCTGAAACAACCCAACAACCCAAAGCTAAAATGACGATCCTGCGCGGGGGAACCCAAGGCAAAGAGTTCCTGCTCGAAACCGATCTTACCGCCGTAGGCCGCTGGGACCCGGATGGGGGCGCCTTCCCCGAGATTGATCTCACCAATGACGATATTGAAGCGAAAATTTCGCGTAAACATGCGCGCTTGGTGCGTCAAGAGGGCAAGTTTATGCTCGAAGATATGGGCAGCCTCAATGGCACCTACATCAACCGGGGGCCGCGTCTTGTGCCCGGCGAACCCCAAGAAGTGAAAGATGGCGACGAGATCATTATGGGCAAAACTTTCTTCAAATTTGAAATATTGCCCTCTGCATAACCGTTTGCAGCTAAAACGCCAAGCGTGGCAAAAATGCCACGCTTGGCGTTTATAACAAGGAGATATTCATGTCTTACA
>DLGM01000042.1 GCA_002482705.1 Cyanobacteria bacterium UBA7694 | reverse complement strand
GTATTTTTCCTTGAGCTGCTCAAAGGCCCCGCGCGGGGCCTATCTGCGCGGGGCCTTTGAGCAGCTCAAGGAAAAATACGCCCTGATTGGCGATGTGCGCGGTCGGGGGCTGATGTTTGGCCTCGAATTGGTCAAGGACCGCACCACCAAGGCCCATGCCACCGCCGAGGCCGTCGCGGTCATGGAGGCGGCGCGTGAGCGCGGCCTGCTGATTGGCAAAGGCGGTTTATTCGGCAATATCCTGCGCATGTCGCCCCCTTATACCATTACCCAAGCGGAATGTGAGGAACTGGTCCAGATCCTCGATGAGAGCTTCGCCGCTGTCGGCTAAGCCTCCAACGAAGGGCCGCATGTGCGGCCCTTCTTTTTTGCGCAGCACAAGCACATGGCAGCAGGAGGATACATGGCACAGCTCATCACCAATGAGACGGATATGGTGACCCTGACGGATATTGACGATCTCGACTCAGAATTGTGTAACCGCGATTTGGCCCCCACGGCTTTTGCCGAGCGGCACTGGAATACCTGGCACTTAATGTCGCTGTGGATTGGCATGGCGGTGTGTATTCCCACCTATATGCTCGCTTCGTATATGATTACCGATGGCCTGAGCTGGAAAGAAGCCCTGCTGATCATTTTCTTGGGCAACTTGATTGTCTCGATTCCGATGGTGTTTAACGGTCATGCGGGCACCCGTTATGGCATTCCCTTCCCGGTCATGGGCCGGGCCTCTTTTGGCATCAAAGGGGTGCACATCCCCTCGATTTTGCGGGCGCTGGTGGCCTGTGGCTGGTTTGGGGTCCAAACCTGGATGGGCGGGCTGGCGCTGTTTTCGATTTTTCAGCAGCTTTTGCCGATCCCGGATGGGTTTGTGAGTAAGTTTGCCTGTTTTATGCTCTTTTGGCTGGTGAATATGTATTTTGTCTGGAAAGGCACTGAGAGCATTAAAATCCTTGAAACCTTGGCAGCCCCGCTCCTGATTGTCGTAGGGCTGGGGCTCTTGGGCTGGGGGGTGCAGCAGGGCGGCGGCTTGGGCAATGTCTTGGCCCAGTCCGAAAAATTACAGCAGCCTTCGGTGGTAGCCCAGCGCCAGGCCAGTGGGGCGGTGCAGCTTCAGTTTAATACCCTGACCGATCGCCAAGGGACGCCGAAGGCCCAAGCCTACCGGATCGTGGGTACGGAAGGCTGGACGCCGATCCCGGCCACGGCCCAGGTGCTGTTGCCCAGCGCCCCCGAGACCCTGCAGTTGCAGGTGCAAGGCCCCAATTCCAGCGGCAAGCCCTATGAAAGCTCGGTGCTGACCGTCAAAACGGCGGCAGCGGATGCCGTTGAAAGCCCCTTTGCCAAGTTACGTAAGTACATTCTCTGGCTGACGGCGATGGTCGGCTTTTGGGCCACCTTGGCGCTGAATATCCCGGATATTACCCGTTATGCCAAAGACCAAAAGTCGCAGTTCAGTGGCCAGTTTTTAGGCCTGCCCACGACCATGGCGCTCTATTCGTTTATTGGCATTGCCGTGACCTGTGCGGCGATTTTGATCTTCCCGGATGTGCTGATCAAGGAGGATGCGCCCTGGGATCCGGTGACGCTGATTGGCAAGCTCGATAGCCCGGTGGTGATTATTTTTGCCCAGTTTATGCTGATCATTGCCACGCTTTCGACCAATATTGTGGCGAATGTGATTGCCCCGGCGATGTCGTTTACCAATGCCTTTCCCAAGCTCTTGAGCTTCCGGGCGGGCGGCATGCTCGCAGGCCTGATCGGTATTGCCCTGTGCCCCTGGTGGTTAACCGGGCAAATCTCCGGCTTCCTGCTCAACTATTCCGCCGTGCTCGGACCGCTGGTGGCGATTATGCTGGCGGACTATTACGCCGTGCGCCGCCCCCGCCTCGATTTGCTGGACCTGTACCGCAAGGACGGCCAATATGCCTACGGCGGCTCGGGCTTTAATGGCCGGGCCTTCCTGGCCTTTGGCTTCGGCCTGGCGGCCACCTACAGCTACCTGCTCATGCCCAGCCTCGAAATTCTGTACCACGCCTCGTGGTTCACCGGCTTTCTGGTGGCGTATATCAGCTACCGGGTGCTCATGACCGGGCGGGCGCCAGCCTACACTTGAAGAGACAACAGGCCCGCCTAGAATAGGCGGGCCTGTTGTGCTAAAGGGCTTGGATGTTACCAACCCCGATAGAGGCCGCGCTTGAGGAACTTGCCCTGACCGGGCCGCGCCTCGTATTTTGTGTCGCGAATGACCACCTTGCCGCGTGAGATGACCGTTTCGGCCACCCCCTGCACTTCGACCCCTTCATAGGTGTTGTAATCGACGTTCATGTGGTGGGTGACATGGTTGTGGACACTGATGGTCTCTTTGCGGTCTGGGTCAAACAGCACAATGTCCGCATCTGAGCCCACGGCAATCGTGCCTTTGCGCGGGAACAGGCCAAACATTTTGGCGGCATTGGTCGAAGTCAGCTCGACAAACTTATTGAGCGAAATGCGGTTGTGCACGACCCCGCCGTTAAAGACCAGGCTCATGCGGTTTTCGACCCCCGGTGCGCCGTTGGGGATTTTGGTGAAGTCGTGGCGACCGAGCTCTTTTTGGTCTTTAAAACAGAAAGGGCAGTGGTCGGTGGCAATCGTTTGCAAATCGCCAAACTGCAGGCCGCGCCACAGGTGCTCCTGGTTCCACTTTTCGCGCAGGGCCGGGGTCATGACATATTTGGCCCCTTCAAAGTCGGGCTTTTCGTAATACGAGGAATCCAGAAACAGGTACTGCGGGCAGGTTTCCGCAAAGGCGTGCACGCCCCGGTCGCGGGCCAAGACCACTTGTTCTAGGGCATCGGCTGAAGACAGGTGGACAATATACACCGGCACCCCGGCCACTTCCGCAATCGCAATTGCGCGGTGGACCCCTTCGGCCTCTATGCGCGTGGGGCGCGTCAGGGCATGCCATTTGGGCTCGGTTTTGCCCTCTTGCTGGGCGCGTTTGACAATCTCGTCGATCACGATCCCGTTTTCGGCGTGCATACAGATAACGGTGCCGTCTTCCCCGGCCTGGCGCATGGCGCGATACAGGGTGCCGTCGTCGACATAAAAGACGCCGGGATAGGCCATGAACATCTTGTACGAGGTAATCCCTTCGTTCGCCAGTTTGGGCATTTCTTTGACCCGGTCGCCGTCAAGATCGGTCAGGATCATGTGAAAGCCGTAATCGAT
>DLGM01000414.1:10096-15575 GCA_002482705.1 Cyanobacteria bacterium UBA7694 | reverse complement strand
CATTGTGAAACAGATCAAGCAGCCCTGATTGGCGGTGTATATACCCAAGCCGCTCACCGAGGCAAAGGGTATAGCCATGCCTGTGTTCAAGCTTTGGTACAGGCCCTACAACAGGCAGGAAAAACACCTTGCCTTTTTTATGAACAAAATAACCAAGCCGCAGCCAATCTTTACCGCAAAATGGGCTTTGTCCCCCAGGGGAAATGGATCATTATTGAACTGACTTACCAGAACGCCAGTTGAGTGCCCAACGCCAGAACTGTGCTAACGTCTTATGGGGATAATCCTGACGGTAAAGTGCCTGCATGCGGGCTGTTAAAGGTGCGTACTCTGCTTGCAAATGGGGCCAAAGTTGCCCTGGTGTCCATACAGGCATTTTGAGATTTTCCCAACTGTATAGGTCTGCTGACTGTTCATCACTTTTTACGAGTGCGGCTCGTGTCCCTAACCATAGGCCCCACCACAAATAACGCAACGGTCCCCCAAGCACTGCCAAGGCATCGTGAAACAATCCCTGTTGTTGTCCAGACGTCAAACTATAACTGAGAATACTGATTTGAGCCGCATAGTTTTCAGGAATATGCGCAATGAAAACCTCCCAATCCTGCTCGCTAAACCCCGGGCTCCATAATACCAACTGTATATTTTGGGTCGCAAAATCTGTTTCGAATTGCATGATCACCGCTAAACAAACAGCCATGGGAAGCGCATCAGGCAACAACAACACATACGGCACTCCGCCCACATCCTCACAAGGCTGTGGTTCTGAAGGCATGGCAAACAAACACGGCAACTCCGCCATACTGAGTCGCCAAGTCGCAAAGGAGCCCTGCTCCCAAACCCGCTCAAAAACCACTTCAGCGTCAGCCTCGACCCATTGTAAAAAAGGGGCTTGGGGCAATAAATTAGGGGATTCAGGCGCTTGTAAACCTTTAATTGCGACCCGAACAGGTTGGTTTAGCAAAGGATTCAGCCATTGCTCCGATAGGTATTGGCAACTGATTAATAATTGCACCCATCGCGCACTGTAGTGCTCAGCCAATATCCCATCCCGCTCCGAAAGCGGTGCCGCAAAAAACCGCATCAACTGTAGATAATCTTTAACCGCCGGGAAAATATCAGCATAACGGATGACCCATGGACGAAGAACCGGGTGGATTTCAGCAAAATGAGCCCCCGAAAACACGGCCCCTATTTGGGCAATCAAAAAGGGATCACGGGCCAAAGCATTCTGAAAGCAGTTGAGTGCCGACGCTAACTCTCCCAAAACCACATGAACCCGCGCTTTCCATAACCAAAAAAGCCCCCGATCAGCCATCAGTATGAGATGTGTATAGGCCTCTAACGCCATAGGCCAGCGCTGCAAATAATAACGCATCAAGGCAATCCGCTGCCAAATCTGCGCTTTAAAGCGTGCAAGGAGTTCATGACTTTCGGTACCCGGAGCAAGCCCCACACAAGCTTGCTCCCACTCCGTAGGAAAGGGATTATGGGTGCGAAAACGAGGAGATGGGAGGAGATAAAAACGGGTGTGATAAATTTTTTCAGCAGCGCCCAAGATCTCTAACAAGGCCAGCACGCTTAAATAAACCGATTCAGCTTGCTCCCACTGCTGCCGAGACTCAAGCATAAAACCTTGATGGTACAAATAGACGGGATGCTGAGGCTCGGCTTGATGACAAAGCCCAAACAAGTCATATAAATGGGCAAAAAGAGCATCTGTCTCAGTGGAAAGTGGAGCTCCAGAGGCTAAAACGGGCGTCAATAAAACCGACAGGGCATTGAGATGCTCTGCTTGCTCTACAGTGAGCGGGCCAGTGAATGAGGGGATCTGTGTGATTAACTGGCGCGCCAATGCGGAGGAGCCATGGCTAAGGGCAAAAAAAAGTTGGCGGGAGTCAAGCAATAAACGCTCCATCGCAGAGCGTCGCCCATAGGTACGGGCATGCCGGTGAAACCAAGTCTGTACCGTTGGGATAAGCGTCCACAGTTGCTCAAACTGCTTGTGATAGGTATAAGCCTGAATACGTCGTTGCCCAGCCGCAGCAATGGCCTCTCGTTCTTCATCATGGCTGAGATAATAGACCAATAGTTCATGGAGATTTTCTGGCGTGTATAAGACGCAGTGTTCGCGATCTGTTAAAAAGTCGCGCACTTCTAGGTTATTCGCCTCCATAAATAACAATGCACCACAGGCCGGGGCCTCATAAGCCCGCATGTTCATCTCACTGCGTACTGAATAATTAAAAACAATTTTGCTGCGATTCAACAGCTCCACATAAGCATCTCCCCACACCCCCTGGGACACAACCACCTGATACTGATCGCGCAACTGCAGCACCTGATCGAGTAAAACACTGCGCTCCAAATGCACGCTGCTATTTAAATTGCCGACAAAAGAGATATCGATATCACGGGCCGCAGGCAAGGAGCGGTGGATCTGTGGCTGAAAAGAAAAGCCGGGCCAATACAGACCATTGGCAAATTGATAACGTTCCAGAATGCGCAAAAAAGAGCGATCCGCCAAGAGGGCATCAAACATTTCGGCATGCACCAAAGATTGTAAAGCCCCAACATTCCAATCCCCGACAATTAAAATGGTGGGATAAGGACAGCGTTCGATCCCCGGTGGCACTCCCTGGTATACCGCATCCCACCAGATCACCACATCCGGCTCCCAATCAGGAGGCAACTGGGCTAGAATATGGCCAAAGGTGGGCGTTTTCTCCATGTCATACAGGATATGGAAACGCTCCGGCTGAGCTTCAACCGGATTGCGGTGCTTAAAAATGCGAATGTTCGGATCCTGTTGATAATCACCGAGATAATCGGGATTAAACAGCGGACCGATCAGAATACGGTAGGGACAAGACATCGCATCAGGGGACAGCAGCCGTCAACAGCTCGGAAAGGGCCAGTACCTGTGGATTTTGCGGGCTACGGGCTTGGGCTTGTAACAGAGCCTGAGAAGCCTCAGGCAGATGTTGCTGTCCCCAACGGGCAACAGCCAGCGCATACCAAGGATACCAATCACTGGCATCCAAAGCTAAAAGACGCTCAAAAATAGCCTCGCCCTCTTCATATCGCCCCTGAGCAACCAGTAGGTTACCCAACTGTGTATAAGCAGGCAGGGTATCGGGCGCGGCCTTTAATAGTTTTTCAAGCACTTGCTCAGCCTGATCCGCATCGCCTTCGGCCTCGTACAGGAAAGCCAGATGCAGTTGTGCTTGAATATTATCTGGCTGTTCAGCCAAGACCAGATCTAAACGATCGCGTGCAAAAGCTGTAGCCCCCAAGCGCAAGGCATATTCAGCCAATATCAAGTGGTGATCAAGTGACCGGCATTTTTCAGCTATTTTTTCGAGGTCAGCTGCAGGTAACTCCTGTACTTGGGACTCAAGCAATGTCAGCAACCACAAATGAAGATGGCTCTCAAAGTGCTCTGGATCTAGTGACAAAAGGCCTTCATAGGTTTTTTTGGCCAAATCAAAACGCCCGTGCGTTTCGTAGACGGAAGCCAATTCGAGACCATTTTTGAGCGCCTGTTCAAAGCCATGGAAGCGGTGCTGAAGCATCATCGCTTCAAAGGGTTTTTCCTGATTGAGGTAAAGGTTGGAAAGATAGGTGATATCGCGTGCTGTGGCACTTTGTGAATCCTGAGACACCAATTGCTCAAAATAGCTCAATGTCAGCGAAGGGTCTTTCAGGGCATGGTTGATTTGTACCGCC
This sequence comes from Cyanobacteria bacterium UBA7694, assembly GCA_002482705.1. Classification (GTDB taxonomy): domain Bacteria; phylum Cyanobacteriota; class Sericytochromatia; order UBA7694; family UBA7694; genus UBA7694. Next base: position 11,846 of record DLGM01000414.1, on the reverse strand, counting down.
AAAGCCGTGCGATCATTCCCTTCATATTTCTCCAGTGCCAAGGAGATAAACTTTTCCGCGTCTTGAACATCCCCACGCAAAGCATGAGCTAAGCCTAAATTGACGTAGAGTTGCCAACTTTCCACACTTTTGGAGCGCACATTCTGGAAGAGGAGCTGATCATCCACGGTCAGCTCTTCAATTTTACGAAAAGCAACGATAGCTTCATCCAAACGTCTCACAGCCATCAATAAAGAGCCATAATAGTGCCAGAAGTTGGGATACGAGGCCAAAGTGGGGACTGTATCCAGACCTTTTTGCGCCAACTCAAGACCTGCATCATAATCCTGCGAGAGGTAATGGGCCTTTAAGGCTTCAGCATAAGTGACGGGTAAATGTGTCAATACCGACTTTCCCGCCGACTCTATCGACTCTTTGTACCACTTTTTCGCAAGCACCATGTCTTCCGTATAAAAGCTGCCTAGATAATAACAATAAAAACTATAAAGTTGAGGGTTTTTGCCGCGATTTTCTTCAACGGCTTTTTGAATGAGGGGTAAGTTGCGATCTTCCTGTTTTTTATCTGCAAAAGCCCGATTTTGATAACCCAAATGTTCGAGGTAGAAGGTGCTCTCAGAGATCACCACTTCAGAACCATTGGGATAAACCTGTTCGTGGACCTGCCCAAAGAACCGGGCATTGGCTGAACGGGTAAAAAGACGCACCATGTAGTGCCCCAAGGTATTGCTCTTGTCGTTTTCATCCATGTAGTTACGGATATGGATGAGATAACTGATATGCAAACCTTGGGTCGGAATTAACAACATACGCAAATTCTGTTTGGTATCTTCTGGGAGACGCTCATCAGCATCCAGAATCAAGACCCAATCACCGGTCGCATGTTTGAGCGCTTCGTTGCGCGCATCAGCAAAGTTGTCACGCCATTCGTAGAAATAAACTTTGGCCCCATATTCCCGGGCAATTTCTACGGTGCGGTCACTCGAGCCGGTATCAACCACGATCATCTCGTCAACAATGTCACGGGCACTCTCTAAAGCGCCCCCAATGAAGGCCTCTTCATTCCGGGCAATCATACACAAACTGAGCTTTTGATCCGGGTTTAAACGCATTCCAGTCCGGCTCGCCGCAGCTTGTAAATCGTTGAGAAGATGGGAGTAGTCAGCGGGGGTTTGGCTCACAGTGGACACCTTTGTAATGAGATTTTGACAATAGGGCTGAGCCGCTGATAGGAACAGGATTCACCCCTACAGCATAGTAGCATTTTTGGGGTAAATGTGTCTGATTCCTGCGGCAATTGCACGGATGGCTATGTATAATATCATCTATGAAAGAACCAAATCTCCAACCGCTCAAGCCCAAACCAGAGCCTAAACGCAAGCGTAAGAACGACCCTTTTTGGCCGATTGTCATCATTTTGTCGATTCTGGCCTTCACTGGGTCATTCTGGTTTTTCTACATGCTCACCAGTAAAATCAATACCAAAGAGTTTGAAACGACTGAAACACCCAAGCTGATGGTGACCCCCATCCCCAGCGATGATCTGTTGTCCTCTCCAGCCATTATGCTGGGGGACGGCAATTTGCCCTCTCCCACCCCGACGCCCGAAGCCAGTTTGGTACCCAGCCAAGCCCCGGCAGTGGTCTCGGCAACTCCTGAGGCAACCCCCATTCCCGAAGAGACCCCGGCAGCCGTGTCTACACCGGCTACCATCCCAACACCTTTACCCACGCTGACTCCGCGCCCAGCAGTG
>DLGM01000414.1:1742-10036 GCA_002482705.1 Cyanobacteria bacterium UBA7694 | reverse complement strand
ATGCCCAAAAGACTGCCAGTGAACTGACCGACTTGGGTTATTCAGCCACGGTCACAGAAGATGCCGGACGCTTCCAAATCCAGCTGGGAACCTACCAAGATCAAGAAGGTGCTCTGGCCTTGGCCGAAGAAGTTACCCAACGGGGCTATGCAGTTGTGGTAAGAAAAGTCGAGCTTTGAAGACTTTAGGCTGCGCGCTTTTACTCGCGCTCCTGATCCCTCTCAGCGCAGGAGCAACATCCTCGTTGCGGGGGATGTCTTCCCGTGACGACTTCCGCCTTGGCCCCATTCTCCAGGGCGGTATCGCGCTGGGGATTGAGGTGCCCGGTGATCGGCAGTTTTATCAGCTAGAGTTGCGCGGTGAAAACCCAGATTATGGCTTCAGCCGCATATTTTTGCGTAATATTAGTTTGTTTCGTGTGCTTGAGCTGCCCAGCCTCACCAACAGTGAAACGATTGAGCGGCGCTTGCGCTTTCATCATCAATTTTTCACGTTTGGCTTTGAGTCACCCGTTTGGCAACAAGAGACACGTCCCTACAATCTTGACTGGGGCTGGATTGCAGGCTTTACGCTGGCACGGGTGACCTTTAAACAGCCCGAGCGGGCCGCTAACCAGACCGGTATTGGCGCCATTTTTGCTGACTACCCGGAAGTGACACCCACATCTGTAGCCCAGGAGCGGCGCGACCCCACCAGCCCTGAAACCCAATTTCTGGGGGGTGAGCTGGGAAGTTACCTACGCTGGTACGGGCTTTATCCCGTTGTACCTTATGGTTCACTGCGTCTCAATCTGGGCAGTTTTTTTGACTATAATGCCTTCGTCAATGGGGAGGTGCAAACCCCCAGACCGGATCTCAACAACCCCAATCCTGTGCCAACCCCTTCCGCTGCGCCCCAAAAACAGCGCTATTACAAATCCAGCTTCCGCACCGGGATGGGAGCCTCTGCAGGGGTGGATGTCTACATCGGGTCACGGGGGGTGTTGGGTCTCGAATATACCCTCTGGAACTGGGATTTTGGGATGGAGCAAGACTGGAGCCAGTTTTTGCTGATCAAGGCCGGGTTTCTGTTTTAGCCACACCCTGAGCCAAAAGGGCCAAAAGCGCTGATTGCCATTCTGAGTGATGGGGATACATACGCAAACCCTGCTGGTACAGTTGCTGCAAATCGGCAAGCTGTTCCGTCTGACGGTAGCTCAAAGCCAGGCGATTTAAGGCTTCGGAAGAAGATGGGTGCAGACGCCAAGCCAATTCGGAAAAATGAAAGGTACGCTCAGAAGCGGAATCGGCCTGCTGCTCAGCCAAATGAAAATAAGGCAACCACCATTGGGGGCGTTTGCGCAAAGCCTGCCAGAACAAATCTCTGGACCAACGCCCAGAACCACTGTTTCCGAGGCGAAAAGCACGCATTAAATCGACCTCCGGCCCTTGCCAATGAATCAGTTCAGGGCGATCCCAGATTTTTAATGCCGCCTCACGCTCGCCTTTGAACCAGTGGGCATAACCCTGCAAAAAATAGAGTCGACGGCGTTCAGACAGCGGCCAGTTCGCCCCTTTACCTGCGGCCAAAAGAGCAGGTAGCAGGCGTGGCTCCGTACTGGCCAAGCGTAACCAAATCTCAGCCGCATCTCCATTGGCAGGTTGCCCTTCACGTACAAGCAGCGTGGCCAAATGTTGGCAGGGGCCCTTTACACACTCCATTTCGACCTGCGCCAAGCGATACGTTTGTTGTTCAGGAAACAGTTCGGCAGCGCGACGATAGGCCTGTAAAGCTTCGGACCAACGCTGCTGAAGTTGGTAAACCAAGCCCAAACGGTAATACCCCAAAGCGTTTTGAGGCTGCATGAGCAGGTATTTTTGGTAGGCATCCATCGTGTCACGTAGATCGGTAGGCTTGCCCAACAAAAGCTGGTGCTGAGCCGCTTCAAATTGGGTATCGGCCAAGATGCGATAACTTTCCCCGGCAGGAAAAGTCTGTACCAATAACTGCGCCACTTGGCGCGCATTGGCATAGTCCAAGTTCATGCGATATAACCAGTTGAGCTGCTGGTAAAGTTCAGGGGTTGGCTCCGGGTAAGCCCGCATCACGGTTTCGACATCCGCCAATGCTTGGCGATAGTCCTGGCGCGCCAGAGCGATCACGCTTCGCAAATGGTAGGCTTCCGTCAAATGCGGGTTAAAGCGCAACAGCAGATCCACCTCTTCCAGCGCACTGTCATATTGAAATAAACGCAGATAGGCCGTTGCCAGCTTCAGGCGCACTCCCATCCAAGCCGACTGCGTATCCAGCGCCATGCGGTAAAATTGTGCGGCACGGGCATAGTCCTCAAGTTGAAAATAAATATCCCCCAAACCACTCCGTACCCGCGCCTGTAAATCAGGGGAGGGCACATAACGTAAAGCCAAAAGATAAGCTTCATGGGCCCCAGCCAACTGATCCTGCTGGTACAGAGCGACACCGAGCGCAAAATGGATTTCCGGGCGCACCTGATTCAAAGTCAGGGCTTGGCGGAATTTATCTGTGGCAACGGCATAATCTCGCCCTTTGAGCAAGGCCAAACCCTCTAGGTATAAACCATCCTCAGGAGCAGCCCAAACCGCTAGGGTCAGACACAACCACAGGCAAAAGGCCCCCAAAGATGTGCGTTGGATCAACCGCGAAGCTGCTCCAAATGTTGTCGTAACAGCTGTTGTGATTGAGCGGGATCGGCGCGCCCTTGAGTCGCTTTCATGAGTTGCCCCACCAAGAAACCCATCACTTTTTCTTTACCTTCCAGGAACTGCTGCACCTGATTGGGGTTTTGGGTTAAGACCTGCTGAATGATTTCATCAAGAGCAGATGCATCCGAAATTTGTGTCAGACCCTGTTCGGCAACCAACTGTTCTGCCGTTTTATCCGACTCCAAGAGCGGCTCAAGCAGGGTTTTGGCAATCTTGCCGCTGATCGTGCCCCGTTCTAGCAGCAGGAGCATGTCCGCAAGCTTGGCAGGGGTCAAAGCCGTTTGCCCCAGTTCGAGATGGCGATCATTGAGGTAAGCGGCAATGTCACCCAATAACCAACGGGCCACAGCCACTGCTGGAGCACCCGCAGCCACTGTTGCTTCAAAAAAGTCAGCCCAAGCTGGCTCCGCCACTAAAATACGCGCATCCGCTTCTGCCAATCCCAAATCACGCCCATAACGCTCCCGTCGCGCCGCAGGTAATTCAGGTAACTGGGCCCGAATGGCATCAATCTCGGCTTCGCTAATCTGAAAAAACACCAGATCTGGATCGGGGAAATAGCGGTAGTCATGGGCTTCTTCTTTGGAACGCATGGTCATTGTACGGCCACTGTGCTCATCCCATAAACGGGTTTCTTGCACCACCGTCTCGCCAGCCTTGAGCAAGACCTCTTGACGGGCAATCTCATAATCAATCGCGCGCGTCAAAAAGCGAAAGGAATTAATATTTTTCAGTTCTACGCGTGTGCCCAACGTATCGCTGCCTACAGGGCGAATCGAGACGTTGGCATCGCAGCGCAAACTGCCCTCCTGCATCTTGCCATCACAGACTCCAATCGCCATCAGAATACTGCGTAGTTCCTCTAGATAAGCGCGCGCTTCGGCACTGGAACGCAAATCGGGTTCACTGACAATTTCCAGTAGCGGAACACCTGCCCGGTTATAATCAGCCAGACTGTAAGCGGACCCAGCCAAACGATCGGCACCTGCGTGTACCAACTTGCCCGCATCTTCTTCCATATGAATGCGGTTGAGGCGTACGAGGTATTCACGGCCCCCCAGCTCAAAAGTCACGCTTCCATGTTCAGCAATTGGCTGATCATACTGGGTAATTTGGTAACCCTTGGGCAGATCTGGATAAAAATAGTGCTTGCGGTCAAATTTTGTGCGCCGGGCAATCTGGCAATGGGTAGCCAGTCCAGCCTGAATCGCCATCTTTAATACGGCCTGATTGAGCACCGGCAGCGTCCCAGGCAACCCGAGAGAGATCGGCCCGACGTGGGTATTGGGTGCGCCCCCAAAATGGGCTGAAGAGGGGCAAAAGATTTTGGCTTGGGTGAGCAGCTCAGCGTGAACTTCGAGACCAATAACAGCTTCATAGGTAACCACAGGGAATCTCCTCAACTAACGATCGGCTGGGGGCATACGCATACGTGAAGGGGGGCACCAAGGCCAAGGCTTAACACCAAAAGCATCCATGACCAGGAGTCTGATCTGACCAATCGCCAAATCGTCCAGCGGCAGACACAATGCGCGGAAATCATCAGACCACACCCACTCATACACACTTGACTGGGCAAAAGGGACGTTGCCCCAACGACGAATGACCTGATCATAAAGATGCTCTGCGTAACTGAGCATCTGGGCAAGGACAGATTCAAAATGCGAACTCAATGGTGCCCTCCCCATTGCCGGAGTTGAATACGCAGAAATAAATGCCGACCATGGTTTTATTCAACCATTATGATACACTAAGGAGTGAACGAAAGAAAGCAAAAACGCCCGCAGGAGACAGATACGTGAGTATCTTCCGCAACCTATTTTTCATCGGTGCCTTAGCTGGCATCGGCGCCTATTATTACGATCTCAACAGCGCTCCGCGCCTCCTCAAAGACGCCCGTTTGGCCGTGATCGAAGCTGAAACACGCTGTCGTTATAACCACGAGTCAATGTGTAAATATACAGCCGAAGTAGAATACCGCTACAAAGGTGAAACTTTGCATTATAAATACCGGGTGCCAGCCGAATATTACCACAATAAAATTTACCAAAAAGACATGCCCATCCAGGTGCGGATCAAAGACAAAAAAATCTTTCCACCCCGTATTTTGGGCTTAACACCACAGGCACAAAAGAAAATTGACGAATTGCTTGCGGCAGACAAGGTCTAAAGGCATTGTATGCCTGTGTTCATCAGCAGAAGTGGAAATTTCTGCCAAACGCACAGTCTCAAATCAGGTAGAATGAATTAAAAATTTGACTTAGGGCTTGGAAGAATGAAACAACATGTAACTGGTCTTTCCCTTTCACTCCTGCTGATGTATGGCTGCGGCCCTGCCCCCGTGCAGACCCCAAATCCAACTCCCAGCGCAACCCCGATTCCAACACCGACCGCAACCCCTTTTCAAGGTACCACCACCTTGAGCGGCCAAGTCGCTTTAGACGCCATGGCCGTGACGGTCGAGGCCAGCAGCCTTTCTGGCAGTTTCAGACGCGCTACCAGCCTGAACAATCGGCGCTACCAATTGGAAAACGTACCCGTGGGTGAAGTGATTCGCTTACAAGCCCAATATGTGAATAACCCCAATGTCATTCTCAGCGCCCGTAAAACGATCAGCCCCGAACAGCGGGAAAAAGTAACAACCTTTGATGTCACCTTAGAAAGCACGGCCACCGACCTGATCTTTGATCGGGCTGCAGCCCTCAACCTCAGCGCCATTACCGCCTTGAGCCCCGAAGCCTTTGAAGCCGACTTGCGTTTAAAGCCCTACCGCGATAGCGTTTTAGCCACCCTCCAACAGGTCATGAACACTTCGATTGACGTCATCCAAGTGCCCGTGCCCCAAGCACCCACACTGGTACAACGCCTGAACGAAGTTTTACCACTGATTGCCGCGACGCTTGCCAATCAGCCTTTGCCCTCTCCCAGCCCCAGCGCCAGCAGCACGCCCTCGCCTGGCCCAACCCCCATTCCAAGCGCGACGCCCGATGTTTTCACCCCCGTGCGTTTGCTGGTTAAACCAGGCACCGATATTACCACCGCCCGCAACACCAGCATTAAGCTATGGGTAGTAGGCGTAGATGCAAACAACCGCCAGCAAACCCTAACCCCCATTTGGGCTCCGGGCTCCAACAGCGGACAGGCAACCCTGTCTGCGGACGGCCTCTTTACCCCCCAGAGCAGCGGCACCTTCACTTATACGGCCAACTACGGCAACCTGACCCAGTCAGTGCGTATTAACGTGACCAATGCCGATCTTGACTCTCTCGAATTAATCCCCGACATTGGCAGCATCACCCTCGACAGTGGTCGTCCCTTTGAGCTTCAGGCCAAAGGTCGCGATGAAAACGGCAATGAAGTCATGGTCACTCCCAGTTGGGAATTGAGCAATAGCTTTATTGGCCAGATTGATGCCAATGGGGTGTTCACAGGTCGCCAAGCGGGCCGCGTTGATGTCACCGCTCGCGCTCGGGGCTTTGTCGCCACTATTGCAGTTACGGTGGAATCGTCGTCCTCTTTTTTTCTTGAGGTGACCCCGGAGCGTCCGGTGGTCCTGACGGGTCGCACCCAACTCTTCCAAATCCTGGCTCAAGATTTGGCCACCAACAGTTCTTCGTTTGTGTTTAATTTCTCATCCCTCGACCCCAGCGTCGGCGGATTTGTACAAGGAGACACCAGCATCAGCGGCATCAACCCAGCAGGTGTATTCCAAGGCCTCAAACCTGGCACCACCGAACTGCGCATCCGTGATACCCTTTCCGGCGTCACCACCTCAGTTCCCGTCACAGTGGCTGACGGTGTCCCCTATATCGCGAGCATGAGCCCGGCCAACACGGGAATTCAGCCTGGCCAAACGGTCACCTTAACCGGCGAGAACTTTTCTCCAGTGGCCGCTGAAAACGAAGTGAAATTTAACAATATTCCCGGAACGGTAATTGCTGCCACACCCACTTCGATTACAGCCACTGTCCCGATCGGGGCTTTCAGCGGTTATGCCTCGATTGCCAGCAAAGGGGTGCGCGGCAACGCTCTGCCCTTTAGCATTACCCCAACCCTCAACAATATCATTCCCCCGGAGGCCGAAGAGGGGCAGTTAGTGACGGTCAGTGGCCAACACTTTTCCACTGACAACCCCGCTCACAACGTGGTTTTCTTTGGCAGTGCACGGGCAGGCGTACCGATCAACGTCACTGGCACAAGCATGCAAGTCATTGTCCCCTCCAACCTCGGAGACAAGGTGGATGTGGCCGTGCGCGTAAAAGGGCAAATCAGCAATTTCCGCGAATTTACCCTCAGTGGTGCCAACCTGCCTAACTGGGATGAGCGTCGCGTTTCACCCACGGCCCGCTCTGGGGCATCAGCTCAAATCATCGACGGTAAGATGTATGTGATAGGCAGCTCTCAAAGCTCTAACAGCGATCGCCTAGAAGTGTATGATATTTCCAGCAATACCTGGGATATCGAAGAGGAGTTGCCAGAAAACCGCACGGAAGTGACGACCGCAAAAATCGATGAAGATCTGTACGTCATTGGCGGCAATGGCAGTTGCTCGGCCTGTTTGCATAAATATGACACCGATACCAAAACATGGAGCCAATTAGCCTCAATGGACAATGGCCGTTATGGTGCCAGTGCCGTCAACTACCGCAACGAACTCTATGTCATTGGGGGTGACGGTTCCAAAGGTCGCATTATTGAGCGTTATGACCCAGATAGTGATGATTGGGAAACCCTCCAGGCTTCTCCAAGCCGCCGGATTTATGCCACTGCCCAAGTGGTCAACAGCCGGATCTACGTGATCGGCGGCGGGGAAACGGCCGAAGATCGGGTGACGATGTATGACCCGGATGAAGATGAGTGGAGTACCAACCTTGCCCCGCTCCCGCGCCCGGTGACCCGTGCTTCGTCCATTGTGGCCAACAATAAGATCTATGTCTTTGGCGGTGAGGATGCCAGTGGTAATGAATTAGACTCCGTCTATGAATACACCCCCAGCACCAATACCTGGCGCACCGTCAAGCGTTTGCCCGCTGCCCGCAGTGGTGCAGCAGCAGCAGTTTTGAGCAGCCGGGTCTACGTAGTCGGTGGTAAAAACAGCAGCGGAACCACGACCAATACCCTGTTCCGGGGCACGCTCTAGTCGCTAAAAACCAAAAAAGGCCCTCGGCGTATGCCGAGGGCCTTTTTAGATCCGAAATGGTTAACGAATCGGCAGGAAATATTCAATCCCTAACGCACTGATACCCAACAAAACACCAATCAATAATCCCAACAGCTCCAAATTTGCAAGCTCACGCTTCATAATCCCCAAAATCAGGTTCTCAATATCCTGAGAGCTGTAGGCCTCTACCTTAGCGATAATCATCTCACCTGGCTTAAGCGCCAACAGCGAATGGTGCACCATATTGCCCAAGTCAGCCTTGAGATAGCGATGCAAGAATCGGGCCACTTCTTGAGTGATCAGCGCCCGCAATTCGGGGCGCATTGCTGTAGGATCAAAAGTACGCACCTTTTGATCAATAACGTCCCCAATCACACCCTCAAAATGCCCCAAAGTCTGATTGATGCTGTCCT
>DLGM01000414.1:627-1716 GCA_002482705.1 Cyanobacteria bacterium UBA7694 | reverse complement strand
TGATGCTGTCCTGATGATGATTTAAATAGTTTTGAATCGCCCGCTCCATATTGGCCTGTAAAAGCTCAATGTCCTCATAAGAGAGCTTACGGAAATCAAGGGCCATCACCCGCGCGATGAGTTCTTCACGCAAGTGTAATTGTTCCATCACTTCGGCAATCATGGTTTCAGACTTTTCTGGCTCGTTTTGCAAATACTCCTTGAGGTTAAGAAACACCCCCTCAATATTGACAAAAGAAAGGATCAGCTTGAGGGCTCCCGTTGTGCGCGTACGCAGTACATTTTGCAAATTATGCGCCCGTTCGGGTGTCAGGGCCTGATACAGCCCATCTCGCACATGGGCAGGCGTAAACACCGTGCGGAAGAGATAATCAATTAATTCAGAAGCGGCCTGTTCGCTGAAGCGAATGTGCATCAACCCATCACGAATCAGCGTTCCGGTTAAGCGATGGAGCAAGGGGCTCGGTTCAGCCGTTAAGCTCTTTAACAGGCTTTGGGCAGAAGTGGCCAAGAGATCCGGGACCAACTTACGCAGCTCATTGGCCACCAATGCCAAGCGGTCTGTGTGGCTGAGACCTTGAAGCATCGTACCAATGATCGTATCAACCCCTTTGGTGACACTTTCTTCGGTCAAATAGTGGTCGGCTTTTTCCTGAATATCCGCAGGAGTCAGCAGGGTTTCGGTCACCGTGCGGGCAATATTGCGCGCCAGAGCCGGTTTACGGTTGGGAAAAATACCGGGTGTAAACGGAATGCGTGTTTTTGTCCCCGGCCAATAATAGGCCTTATAAGGCCGAAACAACATCACCACCACCATGCGGGTGGCAAACCAGCCATGAAAAGCCCCAATCAGGGGCTGGGCCAAGGGGCGTAGTACCGAATAGAGAAGAAGTCCTGTATCATCAGCCATGTTCCCAGTGTATGCGATGGAAGCAAAGTTTGTCTGTGCAATTGAACATGCAAACGCAGCCAACAATCCGTTATGATGAACACATGAAACACTTTGCCCTGCTCCTAGCTACCCTGATTATGGGGGGGAACCCTGTTGCCGCTGAAACCTTTATGGGTCGAACTGTCCATCTCCAGGAA
>DLGM01000414.1:0-613 GCA_002482705.1 Cyanobacteria bacterium UBA7694 | reverse complement strand
CGGGCCAAGCCACTATCAACCTCAATTTTGTTTTACCTGAAAAACATACCTTTAACCGTGAAGCCCCCTTGCGCTTGACTTGGAGACCGTCACGTCTGGTCCGTTGGGAAACGAAACCTGACAGCGTAAAACCCACCACGCTCAAATTTCCCCTTCAGCTACAAGCACAAACACGCGAAGGGCGAACGGTGCTGATCTTTGAAGGCGATTTCTACTTCTGCCCAGACAAGAGCACCGTATGTTATATCGACAAGGTTCAGGTGCATCAGCCCGTCCGCCTCATGCGCCAGGGGCCAGCCCAGCTAACCCTCAAAGTGCCCCTACAAACGGGCAATTGAGCTGGGGAAAAGCTGTGGATAACCCCCAAGAACCTGTGCGATTGAACACATCTACCCCCTGGAAACCGGAGCTAGAGGTCACTCCTGCTCTGGCACAACAACTGATCACCCGTCAATTTCCTGAGCTGTGCCCGGTAACTGTCCGGTATCTCAGTGCTGGATGGGACAATACGGTATATGAAGTGAATGACCAATGGCTGTTTCGTTTCCCTCACCGCCAATTAGCAGCCCCCCTGATCCACACTGAAATAGCCCTGCTCAAAGCCCTGGCTCCC
>DLGM01000058.1:5759-13571 GCA_002482705.1 Cyanobacteria bacterium UBA7694 | reverse complement strand
CCGCTATACCGAAGCCAGCTTGGTTAAAAAGCTCGAAGAATTGGGTATCGGTCGCCCCTCCACCTACGCGCCCACAATTTCCACCATTGAAAAACGGGGGTATGTGGTCAAAGAAAGCCGGGAAGGGCGCGAACGCAAATACCGCGAACTGACCCTGAAAGGCGGAGCCCTCGAAGCCAAAACCCGCAGCGAAATTACCGGCACCGAAAAACAAAAGTTATTCCCCACCGACCTGGCCAAAGTAGTCACCGACTTCTTAACCGAACACTTTGAGGACATTGTCAGTTATTCTTTCACCGCACAGGTTGAAAAAGAATTTGATGAAATTGCCCGCGGCCAAAAAGTCTGGAATGAAGTGATTGGCGAATTTTATCGCGACTTTCACCCCAAAATTGAAAAGAGTGCCACCGTTGATCGGGCCGCTGTCGGCACCGTGCGCGAACTGGGGCTGGATCCCAAAACAGGCCTGCGCGTGCTCGCCCGTTTGGGGCGTTTTGGCCCGGTGGCTCAAATTGGCGGCGGGGATGACGAAGAAAAGCCCCGCTACGCCTCGCTCGAAAAACAGCAGTCGATTGACACCATCACCCTGGAAGAAGCCCTTGAGCTGTTTAAATTGCCGCAAACTATCGGCGAGTTCGAAAGCCATGAGATTGTGGTCGCTAAGGGGCGGTTTGGGCCTTATGTGCGCCATGATGGCAAATTCTACTCGATTCCGCGCGGGGAAGATCCCCTAGAAGTTACGGAAGAACGGGCTGTGCAAATCATTGTGGAAAAACGCGAAGCAGATGCCCGTAAGCTGATCAAAGCATTCCCGGAAAACCCAGAGATTCAGGTGCTCAATGGGCGCTTTGGGCCGTATATTAAAACCCCGGACCAAAATGTACGAATTCCCAAGGATAAAGAAGCTTCTGCCCTGACCTTTGAAGAAGTCATGGTACTGGTCAATAGCAGCGAGAAAAAACCGGCCAAGCGGGCGACCAAAGCGGCGGCAACTAAAACGACCGCCGCCAAGGCAAGCAAAACCACTAAGGCCACAAAAACAAAGGTCGCTGCCAAAGCAAGTAAGGCGACCAAAACGACCAAAACGACTGAGACCAAAACAAAGGCCGCTACCCCCAAAACGGCTGCGGCCAAAGCAGGCAAAACAACGGTCAAAAAAACGGTGACCAAAGCGCCCGCTAAAAAAGCAGCGACCAAAACGGCAGCAAAGTAAACGGTCAAACAAAAAGGCCCCATCTGGGGCCTTTTGTTTCGCTTCTACTCAAGCAACTTTGAGCATCCGAGCTCAGGTTAGCCAGAGCCTAAGACTGGGAACTTTGATTGTCCTTATTCATTTTCAGGTAGAGAACGCTAAAAGCACTCAGCACCAGCAAAATGACCACAGCATAAGCACTGGCAAGGCCATATTCACCCCGCACAAAGAAGGCCTGGAAGGCAAAAGTCGCCAAGATATCCGTATGGGGGTTGTCCTGCGTGACCAGATAGATAATGTTGAACATGTTAAAGGTCCAGACAATACCGAGCAGCACAGTCACCATCGCCACGGGCTTGAGCATCGGTAAGGTCACACCCCAAAATTGCTGCCACCGGGTTGCCCCATCCACCTTTGCGGCTTCGTACAGCTCATCAGGAATGCCCTGTAAACCGCCCAGCAGGGTGATCATCATAAACGGCACCCCCAGCCAGACATTGGTGGCAATGACGGCAAACATCGACCAAAAGGGGTCAGACAGCCACGAAACCTTATCGACCCCAATCATGCCCAAGACCCAGTTGAACAGGCCATAATCGCCATTAAACAACCAGCGCCAAGAAAAGGCGGTAATATACGAGGGGACCGCCCATGGGATCAGCAATAATGCGCGCCAGAGGCCTTTCATCCGCAGGTGTTGGTTCAAAATCAGGGCCAAACCCAGACCCAATACAAAGTGGAAAAAGACGTTAGAAAAGGTCCAAATCAGAGTTTGTCCAAAGACCTTCCAAAAGTCCTGGCTGGCAAAGACCTTTTCATAATTTTTGAGGCCAATAAATTTAACATTCGCAGGTTTGACTTCGGTAGTAATTTCCACCGCTCCGTCTGGCAGCATCCGGGTAATGCGATAACTCTTATCATAGGCATTGCGCTGGCTAATGTCCTGGAAACTGTAACCAATGCCCATGATCAAAGGCACAAAGACCAAGAGGATCATCATGCCAAAACCTGGCAGTAAAAACAAATAGGGCGTTTTTTTGTCAACTTTCAGCATTTAGTCCTCCAACAGGCCTTTCCAGGCAGCGGCCACCTCTTGCATCGCCGCTTGCGGCGTTTTATTGCCCAGCAAAGCAGCCTGATAAGCGGGTTTTAAATCAATAAAGATGGCCCCAGACTGAGGGATAACCGGGCGTGTACGTGCCGCATCCAGCACATATTTAAAGGATTGAATCACCGTATTGGCTTTAACCGATGGCAGCGCATAGGTCGAATTGCGCGTCGGCAATAAATTATTGCGCAGAGCAAAACGGGCTTGATTCTCTGGGCGGCTCAAAAAATCGACCAGCTCCCAAGTCGCCATCAAATGATCAGTTTCCGCCGAAACCACATAGTTATGCCCCCCAACAGGTGAACCCCACCCCCCAGGCCCTTTGGGAATGCGGGTAATCCCCAAATTGGCCGGGTCTTTAAACTCCGGCCCATCAAGAATATCAGCCGTAGACCACGGGCCATTAATAACCATCCCGTACTGGCCATTTTTAAAGCCAATCTGCTGGTTTTCGTAGTCATTGGCAAAGTCCATGGAGGGTGGCACAACCTTTTCTTTGTCGCGCAGATCCATCAAAAATTGCAGCGCCTGAACGGCTTCAGGCTCAGCAATTTTAACCTTCAGCGAAGCCGAATCGATCATGTCGCCCCCAAAGGCCCAAATAAAAGGGGTCAGCCAATAGGGGTCACCGCGGTAAAAGAAGCCATACTTTTGCTTGCTTGGATCGCTCAGACCTCTGCTGATTTGCACAAGGTCGGTCAAGGTTTCCGGGGGCTTTGGGACAAGGCGCTTGTTGTACATCAAAGCCAAACAGTCCGTCACCTGAGGCACTCCCCACACATGCCCCTGATAAGTGGCATACGAAAAGGCCTGGGGAATATAGTCACTGCGCAGTTGCTCATTAAAAAAGGCGTCCAGGGACATTAAAAAGCCCAAGGAGGCCAATTCGGTGGTCCAGGCGATTTCAGCCCGGAATAGATCCGGGGCATTGCCCGCTTGTGCCACCGTTTTATACTTATTTAAAGCATCCGAAAACGGGACTTGCTGCAATTGAACGGTAATATGCGGAGCATGTTTGCGAAAATCCGCAAGAATTTCTTTGAGGGTGCCCGTTTCTTCATCATTAAAGGTGTGCCAAAAAGAGACGGTCACCGGGTCGGTGCTGCGGCGCACGACCTCGGTTTGCCGGGTGCTGTCTTGCCCCCGGAACAGGCAGCCTGCAGGCGTCAGCAGGCCAACAATTGCCAATAAGCGCCAAGGTAACTTCTTCATGGCATCACGATACCACGGGAAGCCAGTCCCACCAATAGGCAGCTCCCGCTTCAGAAGAGAAATTTTAGACCCAGGTGTTAACCCCCCTTGAGTCAACGCGTTGATGCATATAGAGCAAGCGCTCACCCCTGCTATGCAGCACCCCTGATAAACCTCCACGGCTGAGGAGTCATTGTGCTGTCACAAAACATCAAGGAGAAACACCGTGTTCAAAGCCCTCAAACTGGCCCTAAAAGGGTCACTGTATACTTTTTTCATCCTGCTCGCACTGCCGGGACAATTTTTGATGATCGGCGGCAAACTGCCAGCACAAAGCGGTTTACTCACTGGCTTGGCCTTTGTCCTTTCAGGAGCTTTAATGGCCTTGGCACACTACCGCCTTTCTGACTTGGTTCAAACGGTACAAGATATTTGTGCTCCCCAACAACAGGCCGATTGGGAAAGCCGTTACCCCAGCAACCGCCAAATCTTGAGCGCGGTGAGCAAGTATATTTGGCTCGGCGCGCTCAGCGGAAGCAGCCTGCTCATCATCTATCTCCTTGGCAACTTAGGCGATCTGAACAGCCTTTACCACTACAGCATTGAAGCCCTGCTCCCGCTGACACTGGCCCTCATTCTTCAGACCTTTATCTTGGCCCCGCTTGGCATGCATCTGCACTGTCAAGCCCTCAAAAAAGGCCTTCACTCTGAACTTTACAACTAACCCATAGGAGCACTCTTCATGTTATTCAGCGCATGCTTTTATTTACTGGGCCTCGGCACCTTTGTATACACCGCCCATCTGGCGGGCTTGGTTCCCTTAGACTATGTGGATCCCGCCACACTTTTGGGCATGGGCGGCATCCTGGGATTAACCCTGCTCATTTTTCCTGCCCAGGACATCAAAAACACGCTGCTGTGCCGAACCACGGGAGACGTACAGCAGGCACAGGTCAGCAAATGGGTGCTGCGTTCGCTGCGCCGCAGTCAAGGTTACGGCGTTGCCCTGTCCATGATTTTGGGCCTGTTTCAGTTACTACAGGCCGCTGCTGTCAATGAGAAAGTGATGGCCTCATTGGGCGCGTTCTTAGCGATTGGGTTACTGTCATGCATTTATTGGCTGCTGATGCATCTGTTTATCTACCAGCCCCTCGAAAGCTTTTGGGACAAACAGCTCCAGGCCTAATCGAAACGCTTTTGGTAGTTAACACCCAGCCCCAGATCTTCTGGACGGTCCCCGGCAAAAGTTTTGCTATACAGGGCATAAACGCCTGCAGAACTATCCGGGGAAATCTGTTTACGCACACCCACGGTCGTTTGTAATTGCTGATCCTGAATCGCATATTTGGTACGGCCCTCGATAAAGACATTGTCTTTGAGGCCCCCGTATTCACCGGGTTTATAGTTCACAATGCGACGGGCATACACTTCCGCTTCAGCACCATGCACTTCGCCGCTGAACTTGACCCCGGCACTGGCCACCACTCGCACTTCGGTTTCAGCCGGGCCATTGAGACGGACCAAGTCAACGCCGGGTTTGACGCTCCAATTTTCGAAATCGGTGCCCCGGGCACGCAAGCTCACACGGGGGCGGAGGTAACGCACCTTGTAGTCATCGGGCTGGTTCTGGTCTTTGACAGCAACCAAACCCTCTTTACTGGAATGGTTGACCGACTGATTTTGGATCATATCGTTATGGGGGGAAGTACGGCCAAAGCTATCATTGACAAAGTCTTTAAAGCCATCTTTAAAATAGTCTTCAAAGGCATCTTTGTCGCGATCAAAAACAGTAATAAATAGCTTGTCTTCAAGATAGCGTTCGAGTTCTTTGCGATTTCGCCCCATAATGCCAATTGCAGCCAGCTCTTCACCGTACTGCTGTAGCGACTTCATGATCTGCTTTTTTTCTTCTTCGGTCACGTTCATTTCCGGGCCATGGGCCAGGTAACCGGGATTGTAGGTTTCGGTCATACCCTGGGCAATTTTGGCCTGTAATGAACCGCGCTCTGGGGCATAAGAGCCACTCATAAAACGGCTAAAGGCTTTATCTTCAGCGGCCTGAATCAGGCGCTCTTGGTGGGGGGTGAGATTGAGCATACCCAATAGGCGTTTGTATTCAGTCCGGTTATTGCTATCTACACGTACCGCTGTGCCAAACTGGGAGTCAGAGGCTGAGGGGGCGGCTTGGGCAACAGCCGCGGGCACATTGGTAAAGGTAATACGCGCTGCTGGAATAGCGCCCCGGCGGGCCGAGAAATGAACCTTGTCACCCTGAGGGGGAGTAGGAAGGGTTTGAGTCGTGGCCGAAGCTCCCACAGAGCGGGCGGCAGGAGTAAACTGAACGGGGGAGACGGCGACGCGTGAAACTTCCATAGGGCTCTACCCTTTACGCATTGATTGATATTCTCCCTATCGGTAAAGGATGCCAAAACTGGCGTGAATTTACCAAAAGTTAAACTTATTCTAATTCAGGGTTAAACATCATGAATCCGCGCTTCACCCTCCCCCATCTCACCCCATGGCTCACTCAGATGCGTGCCCAGGGGCAACAGATTGTCCTCACCAATGGCTGCTTTGATTTACTCCACGTCGGTCATGTGCGTTATCTGCAGGCTGCCCGCCAATTGGGTGACGTTCTGGTTGTCGGCGTTAATAGCGATGCCTCGGTACGCAGCCTTAAAGGCCCCAGCCGCCCCATCAACCAGGAAAACGATCGGGCCGAAGTTTTGGCTGCTTTGGCATGTGTCGATCAGGCCCTCATATTTACCGAGCGCAGTGCTGACCATTTAATTGAAGCCATTCACCCAGATCTGTATGTCAAAGCCGGAGATTATTCTTTAGAGACGCTTCCCGAACGCGAAACCTTAATCCGTTTAGGTATTCAAGCCGCCTTTGTACCTTTTGAACAGGGTTATTCCACCACCCAAACCTTGGCTCGCAGCCAAGCTCAATAATTTATTTAAAAAAAATGTCCTATGCCCCTTTAAAAGTTGGGAACCTTTGCGCTATGATCTGCGTCACACTAAGCAAGACAGGAATATCACGATGAACACAACAAATCTCCTCAAAGACCAGCAAGAAGTGCTGATCCGCCGGTGCCAAGAAGGCGACCGGAGAGCGTTTGTTGAGCTTGTCAAGGGTTACCAAAACATGGTCTTTGCTGTGTTGTACCGTATGGTTCAAGACAAACAGGAGATCGAGGATGTCGCCCAAGATGTGTGGGTGAAGGTGTATCAGTCCATCCATAAACTGAAAACCCCAGCCGCCTTCCGCAGTTGGCTCCACCGCATTGTGCTCAACGCTTTTCGCGATCGCATGCGGCAAAAAGGTAACCACATCGCGTTTTCCCTGGACGATGATTACAAAACCGATGAGGGGGACAGCATCCGCGTTGAAATGGAAGCGCCAGGCCTTCTTCCCGAAGAAGAACTGCTCCGCGTCGAGTGGCAAGAACACCTCGAACAGGCCATTCGCGACTTGCCTCACTCCCACCGTGCCGTGATCATTATGCGTGAAATCCAGAGCATGTCCTATGAAGAGATTGCCTTTGCCCTGGATATATCCCTCGGCACCGTCAAGTCACGTATTGCCCGTGCCCGTGAGAAGTTAATTGCCACGCTGTCAGGTTACCTCAAAGAAAATCCCGGAAAGGAGACAGCCTCATGACTTACCCCGAATTTGACGCCGAAGATCTGTCCCTTTTATTGGATGGTGAGCTTTCCGCCCCAGCAGCGGATAAACTCCATAATCACATGCAAAACCATGTAGGCACTTGGGTTCAGTATCACAATATGAGTACTCTCTCTGCCGCATGTCAAAACCTCAGTGCCACTGACAACAGCGATGAAGACTCCTTCCTGAACAACCTCCTGGGGCGCATCAATGACCTTCCTACCCCCTCAACCCCAGCCCCTACGTTGAGTGATTTGTCAGCTCACTACGACAATGAACACAACCCCTACGAAGAAACTCTGAACATCACTTCAGAACTTGAGCCTGCCTTGGCTCACATGCAAACGCTCACCACAGCTTTACAGGCCTTACCAGTCTACCAGCCCAGCCCCGGCTTCCTTGACCGGGTCATGGCTGCTATCGACGCCCAAACCCCCAGCTTCGAAACCCTGTCCGCTTATTATGACGGTGAGCTTTCTGAAGTAGAATCCCAACAGGTGCTCGCCAGCAGCCACACGCGCATCCACCTTCACAATATGCGTGTCGTCACGGGCGAACTACAGGCCCTGCCTGAGTATCAGCCCAGCATGGGTTTCTTAGACAACCTATTACAAACCATCAGCAGCACCCCCACCTTTGCTGAACTCTC
>DLGM01000058.1:0-5692 GCA_002482705.1 Cyanobacteria bacterium UBA7694 | reverse complement strand
GCTCAAATTCACCTGCACAATATGCGTGTCGTCACGGGCGAACTACAGGCCCTGCCTGAGTATCAGCCCAGCATGGATTTCTTGGATAACCTGTTACAAACCATCAACAACACCCCCACCTTTGCTGAACTCTCCGCTTATTATGACGGTGAAAACCCGGAAGCAGAGGCCTCGGTCTCAGGTGCTGAAGCTCAAATTCACCTGCACAATATGAAAGTAGTGACAGGCGAACTACAGGCCCTGCCTGAGTATCAGCCCAGCATGGGTTTCTTAGATAACCTGTTACAAACCATCAACAACACCCCCACCTTTGCTGAACTCTCTGCTTATTATGACGGTGAAAATCCTGAAGCAGAGGCCTGGGCCTCAGGTGCTGAAGCTCAAATTCATCTGCACAATATGAAAGTGGTGACAGGCGAACTACAGGCTCTGCCCGAGTATCAACCCAGCGCCGACTTTCTGGCCCGGCTGACCCGTGAACTGGATATCAATACGTCACCCCAAAAAGTTTTTGCTCTGCCCCAAGTGGCTTGGCTAAAAAATTATGGACGCATGGTGGCAGGTGTCGCGATGTTTGGCCTCTTGGCTATCGCTGGCAATTATTTTATGAACACTCAGGGAACAACCACCGCTCAGGTTCCGACTGAGTATATAGTAGAACTCGAAAACCAGTCCGAAGATGCGATATTCTCCGAGGACTTGGTCGGATCAATCGAAACCGTCTCTGATGATGGTTATAATCAATTAATAGGAGGATAAATGGAGGCAATGTTGAAAACTCTAACTCGAAAGACAATGCAGGTTGCGCTCGCTACCCTGGCTCTGGCTGGTTTAGCCTCAGTACCTGTTCTGGCTCAAGAAGCCCCCACTCAACAGCCCGCCGCTTCTCCTGGTGCAATTAATTGGCAGTCACTGGATTTGACGCCTGCTCAGATTAAGCAGATTAACCTGCTCCGTCTGCAATACAACCAGACCGCAATCAAACTCAAAGCTGAGGCCAACCTTAAGCAACTTGAGATTCAAAAGCAGCTCATGGCCCCCGCAGCCAATCCCAATACTGTCCGTCAATTGCTTCAGGAAAAACTGAGCCTTGACTCTAAGCTGCAAGCGGCTTCACTGGATAATTTCTTGGCCATTCGCAAATTGCTGACCCCTCAGCAATTGGCCAAACTCCCCCAAGCCATTACTCTCAAGTAGGCAAGGTGGATAACCCAAACCGGGCTGAGAAGCCCGGTTTTTTTATTGCTCCAATAGGGGCGAAATCCCGCTGCGCTCTTTGTTATACTAAAACGTGAAAGCGATTGGAGGAACAATCCATGGCCAACTTCCGAGACATGATCCGCCGCGCCCTGAACGGACGCTCCCCTGAAGAATTTGTCGTCGAAACCAAAGAGGCTTTACACAGCATGGTCAACGACTTTAAAGACAACCCGGAAGCGCAAGATACGGCCCGGCGTTATCTACAGTCCGTCGTCTTTCCCTTGCGTTATCTCAATACCTTTATTATCCGCCCCAATATCAATGACAATGAAAAATTGCGTGCCTTGGCTCAGCAATACGAGGTCAATAAAGTTGAACTCAAACGCGTCATGAAAGCAGCCCTTGAACTGGAAGAAGGCATCAATCAGTTCCTCGGCGAAGACATCCATTTTGATCAGCTCGCCATTACCTTGCGCAAAGTGATCAACGTGCTTGATGAGCAAATTATTACTGATTTGATTGAAGCCATGGATCACCACATTAACTATGGCAAAATTGAAAAAGCGTACCTGACCTACCAAGAAAATCTCCAAAAAGCTTACAATGCCGAAGGGCTCAACCGTGATTTACAAGGCATTTTAGGGCAGTTGGTCAATGGCTTCAAAAACGCCCTCAGCCAAACGGGCTCAAAAGTGCGCCCCTCCGACCGGCAAAGTGAGATCAAAATGCTCGATCCCCAATGGCAAAATGCATATGACCATTATTGTGCCGAAGGGTATAGCCACGATGAAGCGATGGCCTTTATCCAAGAGCGTCGCGATCTCAGCGAACTGGCGCCACAATATCTAGAAGCCTACCGGGTCCTGCGCCAAGAAGGCCGCCCCCACGCCGAAGCCCTAGAATACGCCCGCAACTTAGCGGCCAAAAGCACCGGGCCGCTCCCCAAACTCGACGACAGCCCCTAGCCGCTCTCGCTTCGCTTGCCGTACGAGCGGATGCAATCCGCCCCCTGGATGCCCGCCACCGCTTACCCTTACACAGGGCTGATCAATCCTATGCGGACGCCTTATCATCATGCGTTAAGCCTATTTGTTGCCTCTCAATAGCGGGTAAATATAAACTTTAGGCGTAATGCAGGTGCAGGAATGGCAGAAAATCTTCTGCCCTTTTGTGCACCTACGTTGGGAATGGGAGAATTAACCAGCCCTGCCCCAACCCCGGAAGCTACTGCTCCATTCACTCCAGCGTGTTACTATGGAATCACTTTGCCCAAATAGAGACCCTTTCATCATGTCACAACCTACCAGCGAAATCTGCTACGGCCCTATGAAAAGCGGAAAATCCCGTCATTTAATTGCACAAGCAGAAGCAATGGCCACTCAATCACGCGCTTTTTTAGCGTTTAAACCCCGTCAAGACACACGAGATGGTTGTTTCATTCGCTCCCGTGATCCGGGCTCACGCAGCGTCGAAGCATTGGTCATCAACCAAGCCCAAGAAATTCTCGAATATGTCACCCTTTACCAGGCCCACCCGCAACGCTTTCGCACCCGTCTCGAAGGCCTCTGTCCACAGCCCGACACCTTAACACTGAGCGAGGCCCTCACAGGTCTTTCTCCGCTCGTGGCTTGCCTCATTGATGAGGTTTTCCTGCTCGACTCAGCACTGATTGAAGTCATGAACAGCCTCATAGCACAGGGGATCTCCGTCTATTTATCGGGCCTTGACCGTGATTTTCGCTGTGAATATTTCCCCCTGCGCGACTATGCCGAACAGGGCCTGACCATGCAACAAGTCATTCAAGCCTGCCAAAAGAGTTATCTGTTAACAGCAGCCTGTGAAGAATGCGGCGAAGAAGCTCCTTATACCCTGCGTCTCATCAATGGCCTGCCAGCCCCTTATCACAGCCCCACCATTTTAATTGGCGATGAAGAATATCAAGCCCGTTGTCAGACTCACCATGCCCTGGCAAGCCAACCTGTTTATGCAGTGCAGGCCAAGGCCTTCGCTTAATGCAGGGAGCCACCAAGCGCCCCAATCCACTTCCCCGATGGATCTTGTTTATGGTCTTGGCTTTGGCTGCATTTCCCTTGTGGCAATATCTGATTTGGTACTTGACCCCCATTCGCCCCATCAAGCTGTTAATCATTGACAAAACATCATTAACACGCGAGCAACCCAGCGAACGCAACACCCTGAACTGGGTCTTGCGCCACGGACGTTATGGCCCGAACCCTGAGCGTCTCTACGACTTACGCGACGACTTTTGGGGCTTTGTACCTACAACAGGCACTCAATATCAATTAAAAGGTTTGGAGCACCTGTCTCGCAATGAGCGCAAACAATTATTGGCGCATACAGATGCGGCTTATTTTTGTGATACCTATGGGGTCTATCAGCAAGACTGGAGCCCCCAGCCCAACCTTGCTACAGGTGAGCTGTCTCCCCTACTCTACGGGGGATTGAGCCCTGCTGATCTGGAGGCTATGCAAAGCCTTTACCAGGCGGGCAAACCCATCATTGGCGAATTCAATCTGGTTGCCGATCCCACATCCCCAGCCCTGGGGGAAGCCGCTGCCAAGTTATTCGGATTCCGTCCCACTGGTTGGACAGGCCGGTATATTCACCAACTCCGGGCAACAGATAACCCCGATTTACCAGGCTGGCTCCCGCGCCTGTATCAGCAACAAACCCACCAGCCCTGGAAATTTGAAGGCTCTGGCCTGATTTTGGTTCACCGACAAGGGCGAGTCTTGGTCTTTCCCTCACAGCAGACACCCTTGGTCCCCCAATTGGTCACGAACACTGAAACCCAGCAGACATGGGGCATTCCCGCTGTGACACCTTACCCATTTTGGTTTGAAATTATCACAGCCAGCCCAGATATCCCCGTCATTAGCCACTTGACACTGCCGCTAGAAAGCCCGGAAGAGCTTCAAACCTTGGCAAAAGCCAATATTCCCCTTCAGTTCCCTGCGGTAATTGGCACACTCGCGCCCCCCCACCCACGTTTTTATTTTGCCGCCGATTTTGCTGACAACCCAGTTCCACTACGCATGAGTCACTTTTACGGGATCTGGCACCTGCGTTTTTTGTTTTATAATCGCCAAGACCCAGAAGATCGTCGCCAATTCTTTTGGGAATATTATCAGCCTCTGATGCACAAAATCTTTGATCGGATTCAGAAAAACAGATAGTTTTTTTACATTCCAGACCATCACCCCTTGCTACTTTTTGTTAAATTGAAGAGATAGGGGATATCTGGCTATGAGATGCTATTGGGCAATTGCCCTGCACTTCTACTTAGGAATCTGGCTTTTGGTCGGTGTACTTTTTACCGCACCAGCTCAGGCAGTTCCCAATGCACCTACGATCGTACAAATCGAAGGTAAAACGGTCATTGGTGGACAAACCTTATTCCTCAATCAAACCACCAATCTGACCGTCATCGGCAATGCAGAAGCGGATAAAACCATTAAAATTCGCAATGGTGTCACCCAAATTGCCACCACCACTGCGAATGGTGCTGGTGCCTACAGCGTTGACATCACCCTGAGTGCCGGTACCCACAGCCTCAGTGCAATTGCCAACGACGTCACCGGGGACAGCAGCCCCAGCTCTACCGCCACCCTCCTAATCGACATGACGCCCCCCAGCCTGAGTCTGGCGTATTTCCGCAATGTAGGCTGGGAAACCCTGGGTGATCCCAACCAAATCATGCTGCGCTTTGGATTAGGCTCGGTAATGCAGGCCGATGTCAGTGACAGCGGAGGCTCCAGCCTCGATTTTCCCACCGCCACCATTGCCCTCTACGACTTAGGGCCTTGGAACGCGCTCTATGGCAGCCCGCTACAAATTGCCGGTACATCAGCTAATGATGGTGCAAGCCGGATTACCTTTGTGCCCAACACCCCCGCAGATGCGGGCAAAAACGGCCATAAATACAGTTCGGTGGTCACGATTCGTGACCGTGCCGGGAACCTCTCAACCCGAACCGCCGAGTGGTTCCGTGACGACAGCCCCCCAGCCGCCCCCACCATCACGCATATTTATGACCCTTCTGTTGGCAGTTTTTTACCCTATACAGCCGGCATGAACATTGGTGGCCAACCGATTAAAATTCGCGGCATCCTCTCCCCTCGCGGCAATTATCTCTCCCAACCCCCGGACGGCTTTAACGGTTATAGCGTAGTGGGGGCATTACACGAAAATCATTGGACCAACTGTACCGTTTTAGGGGGTACGACCAGCGTCCATGGCTCAACTATTAACGCCGCCACAGGCGAATATACCATTGACTATCCGAGCGGCGACCCCAACTATATCTTCACCGAGGGCACTCAAAGCGTTTATGTCGACAGTGTCGATACAGCCATGCACCGCACAAGAGCCAGTATTACCCTCAACTTTAACAGCGGAGCTCCCCCGGCCCCTAGCCAGCCCACGGGCTACAACGGGGCCGAACTACGGGTTGGGCCCAGCCTTGATTTTC
>DLGM01000169.1 GCA_002482705.1 Cyanobacteria bacterium UBA7694 | reverse complement strand
TAGAAGATATAAAAATCCCCCTCCCCCCGCTGCCCGAACAGCAGCGCATCGTGGCCCGCCTCGACAAAGCCCAGCAGCTCATCGACCAGCGCAAAGAACAGCTCAAGCTGATGGACGCGCTGGTGCAGTCGCTGTTTTATGAGATGTTTGGGGACGAGATTTCTCTTAGGACAAATTATGAGCATGTTTCAATGAATTCACTGGGAATTTCAGCTACATCGGGCAAATCAGTGTCAGGTGAAGGCAGACCAGCTTTGGAACATGAACTTGGCGTTTTGAAAGTAAGCGCCGTTACCAAAGGTGTTTTCAATCAAAATGAAAACAAGGCTGTCTCGCAGATGCCAGAAGGTCAACTAATTTTTCCGAAGGCTGGAGATGTTCTGGTTACTCGTGCAAACACACGAGAACTTGTTGCAGCCTGCTGTGTTGTTAATCAAGATTTTCATAACATATTTTTGCCAGACAAAATTTGGAGAATCAATCTCAACGAGTCACTTTCAAATTGGTTTTTTAAATTTATTATTAATGTTTCCTACATACGAAATGAGATTATTGGTAAAGCATCAGGGACAAGTGGATCCATGCTTAATATCTCCCAACAAAATTTCTTAGAAACAAAGATCCCACTTCCTCCATTGTCCCTCCAACAAGCCTTCGCCGACCGGGTCAAGCAGATCGAAGCCATCAAACAATCCATGACCGCCAGCCTGCGCGAGCTGGAGCACAACTTCAACGCCCTGATGCAAGAGGCCTTTGGGGGATAATATGAAAGTCTGGCAAAATCTGTTACGGCGCATTACAGAAATGGACGATCACATTCAAGCTGACTTTGCGTGGATAGGGATACAGGAGGCTTTTCAGGCGTGAATCCAAGTCTTTTGCTGGATCAATTATTGGCCCTCGCTGCCGAAAATGAAGTCGTTGAGTTTAAAGAAGCCAAAAATGGCTACGATTTCACCAAGCTGGGCAAGTATTTTTCAGCCTTGAGCAATGAAGCCAACCTCAAGCATCAGAAATCGGCTTGGCTGGTCTTCGGTGTCAACGACAAACGGCAAGTCGTAGGTTCCCATTTTCGCACCCTCCGCAAGGATCTCGACAGCCTGAAAGGTGAGATGGCGAACAAAACCACCCATCGCATCACCTTTGTCGAGATTCACGAACTCCAGCATGAAAAGGGTCGGATTGTGCTGTTTGAGATCCCTGCGGCCCCCAAGGGCCAACCTATTGCGTTTGACGGCCATTATTACGGCAGAGACGGTGAATCGCTCTCACCTCTGAACCTCGAAGAGATCGAGCGCATTCGGTCTCAATCAACCGTAGAAGATTGGAGTGCGGTGATCATTCCCGAGGCAGGCCTGGATGATCTGGACGAAGAAGCCCTGGCTCTGGCCCGCCACAACTTCAAAAGCAAATTCCCCGACAAAGCCATTGAAGCAGACGCCTGGGATGAGATCACCTTCCTGAACAAAGCCCGCTTAACCATCAAGGGCAAGATCACCCGCACCGCGCTCTTGCTTTTGGGCAAAGAGGAGTCCGAACATTTTTTGCAGCCCGCAGATCCCAAGCTGCGCTGGATACTCAAGGATCATCAGGGGAATGACCGGGATTATGCTTTGTTTGGATTGCCGCTTTTGTTGTCGGTAGACAAAGTGTACGCCAAGATCCGCAACCTCAAATATCGCTATATGCGCGAAGGAACGCTGTTCCCTGAAGAAATCGAGCAGTATGAGCCCTATGCCATTCGCGAAGCCATCAACAATTGTATTGCCCATCAGGACTACACACTGGCTGGGCGCATCAACATTGTCGAACGGGATGACAGCCTGACTTTTACCAACCTGGGCAGTTTTGTGCCGGGCGATGTCTGGCGTGTCGTGATGGAAGATGCCCCCGAAGAGTATTATCGCAATCGCTTTCTGGCCACAGCCATGTTCAATCTTAAAATGGTGGACACCGCTGGCGGGGGGATTCGCAAAATGTTTCTGTTTCAGCGCCAGCGCTTTTTTCCACTGCCAGACTACGAACTCAGCCCTCAAAGGGTGAAAGTCACCTTGACCGGAAAAGTTATCAATCTGGATTATTCCCGATTGTTGGCCAGTGTTCAGGATTTGACTCTGGCACATATTCTCGCACTGGACAAAGTACAAAAAGGCCAGTCTCTGACTGAGCACGAAGAAAAAATGCTGAAATCTGGCAAACTCATTGAAGGACGCAAGCCCAATTTTCATCTCGCCAAAGTCGTTGCCCAACAAACAGGACAGAAAGCGATCTATAGCAAAACCAAAGGTTTTGACAAGCAGTATTATTTAGACTTGATTTGTAAGGCTTTGGGTGAACATGAGTTACTGACACGCCAAGAGATCGATGAATTGCTTTGGAACAAGTTGCCTGCATGGATGGATGATAAGCAAAAGAAATCAAAGGTCGGCAACTTATTGACTGAACTGAAACAAACGGAAAGGATCGCCAACAAAGGAAGCTTAAAGTACCCTGGCTGGGTTCTCTTAAAGTGAGGGATGCAAAACCAATTTAAGAATAAAACCCTGTAGTTTAAGAAAAAGGAAGTGTCTGAAACTAAATAAAGGCCTGATTCCATAACAAGAAATTTAAGAGAAGAACATGAGAGAGAATGAAGAATAACGCCCTCTTCAAGAGAGCATCGCCGTTTGAATGTTTTAAATCTGACGCCACTGGTGTCAGATTCATAGCCACGTCATCCAAAAACCAATTCAAGACCCATTGCGTCTCAAATTGGAACGCAATATGTACCGAATGCAATTCTGTTACGGTTTATAACAAAAATTGCGCGCCTAAAAAATCCACTAAACTAGAGAAAACGAACTGGATACAAAGCTGGGATGAGCATGACCAACTTTAACTTTCTGCGCCAAAAACCGCTCTTTCGGGATTTCAGCGAAGCCTGTATCGACGCCGAGAATGCGATGGCGGTCTCTTATGCCACCTCGGCCATGCAGACCCGGCGGGCCTTGGAGCTGGCCGTCAAATGGGTCTATGCCTACGATAGCGACCTGACGGTGCCTTACCAGGACAATCTCTCGGCCCTGATTCACGACCACACCTTCAAATCGATCCTGGATGCGCAGCTCTTTCCCTTGCTCAAGTTCATCGTTACCCTCGGCAACAAAGCCGCCCATACGGCCCGCCCCCTCTCGCGGGAACAGGCCACCGAAGCCCTACACTGTCTGTATGTCTTCATCGCCTGGATCGACTATTCTTACTCCGACACGATCCACGAAGCGTCCTTTGATCCCGCCCTGCTACCCGACAAAGAACTGTCCGAAAGCCGCACCGTCAAAATGCAGCAGGAACTCGAACGGATGCAGGCCGAGCTGGAAGCCAAAGACAAAGCCCTCAAAGAACTGCTCAAGGCCCAGGAAACCCGCGCAGAGTTCAGCAAAAAACGCGAAGAAAATACCCAGGCCCGTGACTTTAAACCGGATGACCTCAGCGAGTTCAAAACCCGCAAAATCTACATCGACCTGATGCTTGAAATGACAGGCTGGAGCCTGGGCTCCAATTGGCTCGAAGAGGTCGAAGTCACAGGTATGCCCAGTGGCTCAGGGATTGGCTATGTGGACTATGTGCTCTATGGCGAAAACGGCCTGCCCGTGGCCGTGGTCGAAGCCAAGAAAACCAGTGTGGATCCCAAAAAGGGCAAAATTCAGGCCAAATGTTATGCCGATTGCCTGGAACAACAGTACGGCGTACGCCCGTTTATCTTTTATACCAATGGCTTCAGTACCTATTTCTGCGACGATGCCAACTACCCCGCGCGTCAGGTGTCGGGCTTCTTTACCCCGGCTGAGTGCGCCTGGTTCCGCCAGCGGCAGGCCCAGAAACAGCCCCTGAACACGGCGGTTATCAATAGCCACATCGCCAATCGCCACTACCAAAAAACCGCCATCCAGGCCGTTTGTGAAACCCTCAGCCAGGGCCACCGCCGCGCCCTGCTGGTGATGGCGACAGGCACCGGCAAAACCCGTACGGCAATCTCACTGGTGGATGTATTGACCCGCCAGAACTGGATCAAGAATGTGCTCTTTTTGGCCGATCGGCGCGAACTGGTCAAACAGGCCAAGAAAAACTTTGCCGCCCTGCTGCCCAACCTCTCGATCTGCAACCTGCTGGATTCCAAAGACAGCCCCGACAGCCGCATGGTCTTCTCGACCTACCCAACGATGATGAACGCCATC
>DLGM01000062.1:1469-3000 GCA_002482705.1 Cyanobacteria bacterium UBA7694 | reverse complement strand
CCGGCTCCAGCGCTGGCACTGGCGACCACAGCTTGGGTTGCCATCATGCGCTTGAGGCTGCTGGTGCCCGGTTTGGCGGTAATCACCATCGCCGAGGAGCTGATCCCGGCGGTTAAAAAGTTGCCTAAGCCCTCGCGCTTGACGTCGTATTGGCTGTCAAAGAGGGCGTGGGTGGCGACATTGGTGCTGCCGCCGAGCACAAATCCGGCGGTAGCGGTGGCGGCATTGAGGGGCAGGCCCAGTTTGCGGGTGGCCAAAGCGGCCGCCCCGGTCACCAAGAGCGTGGAGGTGATTTCCGCCGTCAGGCCCGACCAAAATTTTTGGCTTGACTGGGTGGCTCCGAGCTGGATTTCGGCGGTTTTGGCGAGGGTTTCGACCTGCTGCAGTTCGCTGCGGAATTGGTTGAGCAGCCGTTCGGTGGCGGCTGGGTCTTTTTCAGCTTTTTTGAGATCCTGGCGCAGTTGCTCGATCTTTTGCGGCAAGGCGCGATAGGCGGTAATGGCTTCAGTTACTTTGGCTTGGGTCTCAGCACTGTGGCCGCTGACTTTGCCTACTACCGTATTCAGGGTGCGGCTGACGACATTGCCGCGCTGGCTATTTTTAAAGGCCTGTTCAAGGGCCGTGGCCTGCGCTTCCGCTTGGGTGGCCAAGGTGGTCAGGCTGTGTTCGGGGGGAACGCTTTGGCGCGTTAGCTGGTCGGTGCTTGCGGGGGAATGTACGGCAGCAAAAGCTGGCTCCGGGCTTGCAGAGGCGGTGCGTGGTGGAGCGGAGGGTGGGTTTACAGGAGCTTGGCTGCGTTGGACTTGCATAGATGACCTTATCCGTAAGTTAATCTTTATATAGCTTGTGATTATCCTTAACTTGTGTTCTTGAGATAATAATCTCAGGGCCTACCCTGCAAGCTGCGGGTACTTTGGCGGGATGACGCTGCTTCTGGACTGGGCGGATGGCGAAAAAGTCGGTATTATGAAGCCATGACAGGAACACGTTGGCATTATGTGATTGGTGATATTCATGGCTGTTATGAGGCCTACTTGCGCCTGGAACGGCGTATTTTTATTCATGCCAAAAAGCATGGGGTCAAGCCTCGGATTGTTTCTGTTGGCGATTTGGTCGATCGCGGCCCGGCTTCGGCTCAGGTGGTGGATCATTTCCGCAAAGGTTTGCGGGCTGGGACCCATCAGGCGGTACTGGGCAACCACGAAGTGATGATGCTCGAAATCTTGCAGACCTTTGCCCCGTTTAACTTTGAAGCACCGGACTGCGCGTACCCGGAATGGATGCCGACTTTAGCCAGTGACTTTGCCCGCCGCCCCCAGGACTCCAATTTTATGCAGTATTGTTTCCGTGCTCAGGAGTTATGGATGTCTCAGGGTGGATTACAAACCCTGCAAAGTTATGGGGTTGACCCTTTTGACCCGGATACTTGGCGTATTCCTGCTCCGGCCCTGCGTTATCTGCTGCGTCTGCCGCTGGTGTATCAAGCCCCGGGCCTGGTGGTGACCCATGCTTTGGCCAAGCGTGAAGATTT
>DLGM01000062.1:0-1398 GCA_002482705.1 Cyanobacteria bacterium UBA7694 | reverse complement strand
TGCAAACCCCTGCTGATGCGTCCCGATGACACCCGTGTACATATCTCAGGGCATACGCCCGCGCGGGAAGTGCGACGCCGTTTGCGGGGCGCTTGTATCCAAATTGATACGGCCTGTTGTTTTGGCCATCGTCTGACGGCCTATTGCCCAGAATCAAAAAGTTATCTGTCGGTGATGGCTGAGCGCAAACGGGCAGTAAAAAGCCCCGGATAACTTTCCGGGGCTTTTTCTGAGGGCCTGTTAGGGCTGAGGAGTCCCGATCACCGCGTTGGGGTTGGTGACGGCGGGTGTCTCGGCGGCACTTGGATCTTCCGGGGCCTGCGGGATGGTGCTGAAGCTGATCCCGGCCAACAAGATCACGAGGCACAGCCATTGCAGCCGGGTGATTGCCTCTTTGAGCAGCCAAGCGGCAAATAGCAGCGTCACCAGCGGATAAGCGCCCGTCAGCGGGGCCACAATCGAGGCCGGGCCGGTGGCGGAAGCAATAATCACCCCCAGGTCGCCCCCGGCCATCATGGCCATGGGCAAAAAGGAGTGCATAAACGGGGTTTTGGCCGTGTCGGTCGCGGCCTGTTTGCGCCCTTTGAAGAGCCCGTACATCCCCAGGGTCAGAATCCCCCCCAGGGTGGAATACAGGGCCAGATGGCTGTCCATGGCCCCGGGCAGGCTATAGCTATACTTGACCAGCGTTTGCGCCGCTCCCCAGCAGGCCAGCGCCGCCAAAGCCAGGGGAATCCAGCGGCGGTTGGTGGTTTTGCCTTCCGGGTCAGCGGGGGAATAAGACAGTCCCAAACAGCCAAAAATGACCATTCCAACGCCCAGGTACTGCTCGGTCAGCAGCTGTTCCTTTAAAAAAATCTGGGCAAACAGCAGCGTCAGTGCCGGGTAGGCCGCTGACAATGTGCCGACAATGGTAATCGGCCCCAGAATAATCGATTCAAAATACAAAATCCAGCCCAGGCCGTCGAGAATATAGGCCAGCACGCCCACCAGGGCAAAACCCATTTCGGCACTGCTGAAGCTCAGGGCCGCCGGGTCTTGCATGACCCCGTACAGGAAATAGCCGATATTGACCACCATCCGGGCCAGAATCAGGTACAGGCAGAATTTCGCAGGGGGCACATCCCCACTCCATTTTTTGACCAAACCCTGGCCAATCCCGTACAAAAAGAGCGTGACAAACGAAGGAACCAACCACAAGAGCGGGGACGGGGCGTTCATAACAAACTCCTGGCAGACGTGTTTTTAGGGGGACATCGGGCGGAGAGCCCAAGGTTCATTCGGCAGCCGGGCAGAAGATTTTCTGCCCTTGCGGCCCTTGCCTAGTACCACCCAATCGGCCCTTCATTGAGGTTGATATGCACCTGCTTGGTTTCGAGGTAGGCATCCAACCCGTAG
>DLGM01000336.1 GCA_002482705.1 Cyanobacteria bacterium UBA7694 | reverse complement strand
GTGAGGGCCGCCCGAGGGCGGTCATCAGCAGCCGGGTGCGCCTCATAAATTGCGAGGACCTGCTCTGCACAGTCAGCGGCCCAACTGCCAAGGGTTTGCAGGGAGGTCATTTTGAGGGGGAATGAGGGGTGTTTCATAGGTGTGCAGCGAAATTTATTCCTGATTTCTGCCTTTATTTTAGCTTATTGTGGTTGTTAGGGGTGAAAGTTTGTACTGTAGCTGTACGAGGTGCGAGTGTTTTCGTGTTGGGTTATCCCAACCGTGAAGTCGAGTCAGCCTTAAACAAGGCCCTGTTGCAAGCTTGGGGAGCCAAACCACAACCGGCTTTAGCAGCCTAGACCGGGCACTGTATCAGAATGACTTAGCGGCCATGCACACCCGTTTTATGCCTTTTTTGCGCGTAGCCCCATGACTGGTATCGCAACAACCTCTTGGGCTCAGTACGACGGTTATTATGCCAGCGTTTTTACAGCCATTTGGCCGCTCTGGGCCTGGATGTTCAGCCTGAGAAAGTGACCCATAAAGGCAGATTGATCTGGCGCTGCGGAGTTTATCGGGTAGGAGCCTTGCCAATAAGCCCGCTTCCAGGGCCGGTGCAGCTAGGCTTTGCGAAATCGCTGTTTTTGAGGCCCAGTTGTATTTGTAAATCTTGACAGGATGGGGTATTTGGCAATAAGGCAGCAGGCGTTGGACTTCCGATATGCCAGCTCTCAGAAGACTATACTTAGAAGTTCAGATGGTAGACGCCCCAGCCCTTCCAAAATCCGCCACTGACCAATTGGCGGCCAAAGCTGTACAGGGTGTTGTGCTCGCTGAGTACCCATTCAAAAGATGGGGTCTGAAAGCGCACGATTTCTTTCCAGCTTGCGCCATCGAGGCGGCGCAAGGTCGTTACATCCAGGAGATACGGTGGGTAATCGACGGTCAGGGCATCTTCGCTGTCGAGAGCGCCCCAGAGTCGGCCCTGGCGGTCGAGCTGAAAGCGCGACTGACGCGCTTGCGTCATCGCACCGGGAAAAGTTTGGACCTCTTGGGGCGTGACGGGATAGGTGCTTTGAGCAGGCAGGCGAAAGACCTTGATCGGGCCAAAAGCGGTATTGACCAGATAGGCCGTATCGGTTGCCGGATGGCTGACCACCTCATATTCACCATTGCAATAGGAGCCAACCAACGTGCGACAGTCCACCAGCGGAGTGGGTTCCGTCGCATCCGGTGCAAAGACAAAGTGAGCATTACCGGCTTTGAGATAGATCGTTCCGTCAGGACGAAGTTGAATGGCCCGCTGAATATCGCCGATCAATTTCAGGGGTTCACTGTCTTTGGCAAAGATATAGCGCTGGCGAAAGGCTGTATCACCCCCAGCGCGCTCATAGAGCACATAACCGCCGCTCTGGGGGTCCATATATTCAGCCAGCACAACCTGGCGACCATCCTGGCCCACATACAGACCCAGAGGCCCGTTGCGATAAGTGCGGCCACTTTCAGGCGTGAACTCAGGCAGCTTCAGGGTGAGCGGAGCCCAGGTGGTCTCACCTTTGGGGAGCGTAAAAAAGAGGCTGCCATTGGCTGAAAGATAGAGATTCCCGGCGCCGTCGCGCTGAATGGTGCCACTGTCTACCTTTGGTAAGGGGCCACCATAACGCGCAAAGCGTTTTTCACTGCGCAGCCAGCGAATGGTTTCTTCTTTGCCAATGAGCAGCAAATTGTCGTCGGCGTCAAAACCGTGTCCCCCCGCCGGGAAGTCGAGGGTGGCATCCAGTCTTTGGACGCTGGGCACTTTCCCTGCGCTATTGAGGCCCCCGGTCAGCTCTGGCCCACAGGCTGTGACGAGCACCATGCTGCCTAGAATCAGCCCATACGCTCTGAGCACGGTCGGCATTTTTTCAGCTTGTTTTGGAATCCATTTACCTGACATCCTGTTACTCCTGTGTGGCCTCATTTTGACCCACGATGTCTGGTATGAGGAAGTCCCCTCAATATATCGGTATGAAGGTGCTGTCTGCAAGCGGGTTGGGCGTGGGGCGGTTATAATTGCCGATTGGCTGTATACCCCTCAGTTTCGACGATAAACGATCAGTTACTTCAGCCGATCACGGGCTTGCCCGGTCTGCGAGGGCGCTGGCGGGTTTTGAACAGATGCTCCTTATCCGCAAGGCTCATGGTGGAGTAAACCACGTCGATGAGGTCCATCAAGGGCTGGGTG
Organism: Cyanobacteria bacterium UBA7694; assembly: GCA_002482705.1. GTDB lineage: Bacteria > Cyanobacteriota > Sericytochromatia > UBA7694 > UBA7694 > UBA7694. Next base: position 896 of record DLGM01000336.1, on the reverse strand, counting down.
AGCGGCGATTTTTTGTTGACGGAATAAATCCGCGTTCGCCCCATCAGCTTGGAGACCACGACCCCAGCATCCTCGAACTTCTGGAGCTACTTCTGAACGGCAGACAGAGAGATATCGAGGTCGCGGGCCAGGGCTCTGGCGTAGACCTCACCATAGTGGTGCAGGTGGAGCAGGATGTAGCCTGCGGTTTGGGTGCCAAAGATCTTATCGAGCATAGGGTTACTATATCACGTTTAGAGGTCATCTGACCTCTAAAATAGGTCGATACTTGGGCGGTTTCACACAGCGACAACTAACTTGGCACACACCGCTTGCTTTCATAAATCAATTGTAGCACTTGCCCAGTTCTCTCTCCGGCCACAGCCCACTGCAACGAAGCTGAGGCTTTGGAGCTCGACAGCGCAGTCTGTTGAGCAATCAAAATCACTTGTAAGCGAAGCGCATCAAGTGCATTTTGTTCAGGTTGGCCAAATATTCACACAATTCGGTTAATGCTCTGTATAAAATACAATAATTTATAATTAAAGCTAGGCCTGATACTTGTTTATCAATGCAATTTCATTATTAATCTTCGACTTATTTCTATGAGAAATAAAATCAATAAAATCCAATTCAACACATTTTCCAATAGATCCAAACAAAACCATAACTTTTCCGTCACCAAGAACAACAGGATTTTCATTACCATTCAAATCAGATTTTGCAGCTAAGATGCTCCAATTTAGTTGCTGCATCAGATTGAAATTAATGGCTAATCCTGCACTTGAATTCTGCAGCATAATCACTACAGCATTTTCTTCACCAGATAAATTGTTAAACACTTCATTGTTTTCTCCTAAGCTTTGCTTACCTCGCACTAATGATTCTGAATCACCTTTAGTGTCCCATAACAGCTT
>DLGM01000370.1 GCA_002482705.1 Cyanobacteria bacterium UBA7694 | reverse complement strand
GCCCTCCTGGCTGGCCACGCAGCCACCGACGCCGATCACCAGGTTCGGATTCTCCAGCTTCAGCTCGCGCCACATGCCCAGTTTGGAGAACACCTTTTCCTGGGCTTTTTCACGGAAACGTAGAACCGCTTGGCTGCGCTGTTGTTCATCCCAATCCAACCACATTGTTTAACCTGTCCAGCTTGTTGATGTTGCAGGGGAAGTCGATAAAGGTCTGAGCCCAGGAAGTTTCAGAACGACACTGAGCCAAAATGTTGCTTTTAGCAATTAAACCCAGTATAGGCCAAGCCCTAACCAGCGCAAAGAGCTAAGACAAAGCTTTGACATCGATTTAGGTCTCAATCTCTAAACGGCGAATCAGGGGGGAAGCCGGACGCGCTCCCTGAGCCAATAGATACTGAATATGAGGCCCCAACACATCCAGCTCGGTAGAAACAAAATGGGCCTGTCCATCGGTCTGAAGGGTTTGCGTCTGTAATTGCAAAATCCGCTTATCTTGGTACAGGGCTAAGGCAAATAGGGGCTGTCCGACCCCATGGGCCAACCAATGGGGGAGGGCCGTCTGGAAAGTCGTCACCACATAAGCACGGGTTTGCATGCGGTGTTCGGGAACCCCAAACACTGAAATATACAGTTGGTCTCCCCGGTCCGTGCGATATTCAAGCTGCGCCAAACCAGGCCGCTGAAACCGCCCAAACACATCCAGACGCCGAACACCGGGGGCCAATAAACGGTAGATCAATCCACTTAAGGTCGATTCATTCAAATACCGAGCCTCGACCCCATCTGCACTGCGCTCAACTTCAACCTGCATGCGCTGGCGCTTGCGCGGAGTGCGAATCAGGCCCGCGTGAACATAGTGGGTGTGCATGCCATCAAGGAAATTCTCCGCCAGACACAATAAGCTGGCTGGCACCTCGACTTCCCAGATAAAGTGTCCAAAGGTATGGTCTCCCAGACCGGGAAAGACATAGGGTTGAGCCCCTGGCTCCCCAGCACAAACCCAGACAAACCCCTGCTGCTCACAAACCTGCCAGGCAGAAGCCCGATGGGCCGTTTTCGGTGGCCCCTCACAGCGACCGGGAATGGCGGTACAATTGCCATCAATGGCAAACTGCCAGCCATGGTAGCGACAGGTCAGCGCCCCCTGTTGTACCCAACCTTGGGACAAAGGAATCTGCCGGTGAGGGCAGCGATCCAATAAAGCACCCGCTTGCCCCTGGGCATTGCGAAATAGGACCGTGGGCAAGCCACCTAACTGGCGAACCAGCGGCTTGCGCTTGAGATCGCGGCTGCGGCAGGCAATGTACCAGTGACCCGGTAACCATTCTGAATGCGGGGGAGCTAAGGGGGTTGCCATGGTTGTATTGTATACCAAAGGCTCAGGATCAAAGCGTCAGCGCCATCAGCCACTCATCGTGGATTTGACCGTCTACACACAAAGCCAGCGGCTCCCGGCCATAGGTGACAAAACCACAGCGGGTATAACACTTCAGCGCCGCCTCATTCCCGACCATCACGCCGAGTTTCACCACCTTCACGCCATGGGTGCGGGCCCAATCAATACAGGCATGCAGCAGGCGTTCGCCCAGTTGCTGTCCCCGGTAAGTCGGCTTGACATACACCCCCCAAATCCAGGCACTGTGAACGGTTTTGGGTGAACTGCCACAGCCAATGCCGGTCATGCCCACGAATTCATCGCTCTCCTCGGCCCCATAAATGATCTGGTGGGGGTGATTGTGATTGTCATTCAAACGCTGTTGCCAAAAAGATTCGGGTTGAGCAGCTTGTTCTGCGTAATCTGAGGTAAAGGCCTCGGGGTGAGCCTGGAGGGCCTCAAGGCGGAGGGCCCGGTAAACAGCTAAGTCGTCGGGAGAAATTGGGCGAATGTGAATGGGGTGAGCTTGCATAGATAAATTATTCGGCTTACATGGCAGTGACTTGCTTGTATGGCATGCAAGATTTGAATCAAGTGGGCTCTTTTGTTTCAAACACCATTTGGTAAAATTGGGTAATTATGTTAAGTTAAAATACATCATCGAGGTTTTAATATGCTAGAACTTAAAGGTACCTCTCATCAGAACGATTTAGCGGCTGAACTCTGTGACGCGGGCAATCAATGTATTCACGCCGCTCAACAAACCGCTTTTGACAACCCCCAGGTATTAACCAAAGCTGCCGAGTGTTTTCTCACAGCGATTGAAATTGCCCCCACTTGTGTGGATGCCTATTTAGGGATTGCTTTTTTAACGGCTTTAAGCGGCCTGTATGACCAAGCCCAAGATGTGATCAGACAGGCCCAGCAATTGGCCCCCCGTGATGTGCGTATCCCAGCTCTTTACAAAGAAATCCAAACCATGATCCAAAAAGCCCCCGATCTCAAAATCCCCCAACTCCAAAGTTTAGATCAGCTTTTAGGGCCCATCTCTTTTGCACAAACCCCAACCCAGACTCTGTTAAAGATCGATCAACAATTAAGCCCCAAGCTTCACTTTTTACAGGACTGAACACGCTTCTTAGAAAGGATCGTCATATATGGATATTAATAGAGCTCTGCCTCGTGTTACCAGTTCACTTGTTGCTACACCCAAAAAGCCTCAAAAGACAGACCAAATCATAGATATTAGTACACCTAAGGGTATGGGAGAGCTAGATGCATTGGCAAAAGGTAACGCCCCTTTGCCCACTGCCCTATTTATTCCCGTTAACAAGAATAAATCAATTAAATTTGACCTCTCAAATGTAGAAAATAGAGAAACCCTATTAGCTGATATCAAAAGCGCCCTCGATAATGTAGAAGGAGCAAAAGCAGTCAATCCTTCAGTGATAAATGAAGCTCGATCTCAATTCACATCAGCCTATGAAACAATTATGGGTTCGTCCTCCTCTGGTGCATCTATAGAAGAGGCCATGGGACGCGCTCAAAATATACTGACAAAAGTTGCGCTCAATAAAGACGGAGGAATGGAAGGTTTAACCACACAGTACTTAGACACTCTCTCTCGTGCTGGTATTGACTTTGTAGGGAACCCAGGTTTATTAACCGACAAAAAAATCCAAGGGGTATTTTTCAGCAATTCAGAGGTTCCACTAGAGGTTGTGGATGAATTTAATGTCCACTTAGAAAAGTTACAGACTCTGCCCAGTGAAGCTATTCAACAGGTGCTTATAGAGAAAAAAATTCCGATACCTCGTCCTCTGGGTCCACTACCTGAAATACCTGGATTACCACTCAAACTAGGTTCGGATATTTTGGCTGTATTTCACCCCAAGAAATCAAAACCTGATACCAGTATCAAATCAAATCTTGATTTACTCCAAGAGTGTATAGAAGTAGGGCTGGCTAATCAAACAGAAACGGCTTTTAGGCCCGCTTTTCTTATAGCAGGTGGTCTTGAGCCTGGTCAGGTCGTTAACATAGGCGGGCATAAGATCGCCGTACGTGAGAACAATTATGTATTGTTTGCCAGTGACTTAGAGCCGAATGATCCCAAAAACATTAACAACCAATTATTCCCTGGCAAAACAGAGGACGATGTAAGTTATGAACTCAATGGGGGTGCGCCAACATACCCCGGCATTCGCAATGCCGTTGACCGTGCGCTTAAAGCAGGTGAAATCACCGAAGTTGAGTTGGCACAACAAGTGCAGAAGCTGCTCAAAACAGTTGGCAATAAAGAACAAATACCCTGCCACCCAATGGCTGCGATTATCACCGCAACCTTAGGGCTTGCAGAACAAAGCAGAAACCCCAAAGCTCTGTCAATGCTGGTCATGTATACCGACTTGATCATTGCAGGTAAAGCAACTTGGGCGGAAGGTTTAGGCCCCACGGCAGTCGCTACTGAACGTCCAGTTATTGAGTCAACAAAAGATGTCTTCAATTATTTTAAAGTTCCATTCGATCCAAACAACAAGATAGAAAACCGAAAACAGGCTGCGACAGCAATGTCTTTAATGCCCGATGTTTTGGCAAGTCAATTAGAGTCAGGACGTGTCAAATCAGGAAATAATGGCGGGGAACTATCCATGGTAGGAGGAGGATCTGCAGAAGGAGTACATAGCTCTGACAAGAAAAGCTCAAAAGATGAAAAATATTTAGAAAAAGCAGGCGAATTGGTGAAGTTCAAAGAGGCCTCTGTCTTGGTGAAGTGGCTAGAACTACCCCAAAACAGTAAACATATCAGTCATCCTAAAGACATTGCCCTACTGCTCAAAGCCCGACTTGATCTGTAAGCTAAAGGAATCTTATAAATGGCCATCACTGATATTCAACCTTGGACAAGCACAGCGGATCGCTATCATCAAGGTTTGACGGTTCTTCATCAGGCCCGTCACAACCACTTTGCGGATAAACAACTGCTCGGACAGGCCTTTGAGCATTTTAAAGGGGCCATACGCCTGAATCGGCAAGACATCCGCCCTTATCTGGGAACTGTTTATTTGCTGTTTTTGATGGGTGAAACCCAGCTCGCCCAATATTTTCTGAAACAGGCCCAACGGCTTGAGCCCGATCATGCGGATATTGCCGCACTTGAAAATTATTTGGCACAGCCTGCGTACGAGACACAACAAATCCCTCTCGATTTTGACCAACTGTATCAAGATGTACGCAGCTTCATTTTTGCCCAAACCCGCTGGCAGATGTCGTTAGGCAGCCCCCAGACACCCCAAACAGACACAGACGAGATACACTTACTCAAACAGTTTACCCACTTTCAAACACAGCTAGATGCTATTCGCCAGTATTTGATCTTAATGGACGAAGAGCTTGATGTGGCCGATCTATGGCAAAATTTAAAACCCCTTGAAACACTCGAAAAACGCTACCAGCGACTGGCCGAACACATTCAAGCCACCCGTGCCATTACAACAGCCTTAGAAACCTATAAAGCACAAAGTGAACAGTGGCTGACCAGTGTGCCCCAACTAGAGACCAAAGCCCAGGTAAAACAACTCGAAAATCAGTTGGAACAGATGATGGATCACTGTGATCGGATCGCTGATCAGCTAGAGGCCTTACAAAAACAGAAGATACCCACTACAGCGTTAGAGCAACGTTATGAACAGTGGGTGCAACTGCTTGAAAGACTGGATGATCTTTTAGATGAAACTGAAAGTACACTCACCTAGGATGTAGGCACACCCAACAAGCATCATAAAGCAGTCTAAAATAGCTTTTGTTTGAGGCACAAAACACTTTTTGCGCATTTACGCTCTTTCTATACCGCTGCTATCAGAGGGAGTGTTATCTTGTTTAGTAGCCTTTACTCAGGAGCTACTATGCCTGTATCTGCAGCCACCGACACGATTTTATCCATTCAAAATGTATCTAAAACCTATGCCACCGGCTTCCAGGCCCTGAAAACCATCAATCTCGACATTCGCCGGGGCGAAATTTTTGCCCTGCTCGGCCCCAATGGGGCGGGTAAGACCACCTTAATCAGCATCATATGTGGCATTGTCAACGCCAGCACCGGTACCATCATTGCCGATGGGCACGACATTCAGCGCGATTACCGCCCTGCCCGCACCAAAATCGGGCTGGTACCCCAAGAGCTGAGCACCGATATGTTCGAAAAGGTCTGGTCCACGGTCCGGTTCAGCCGGGGCGTCTTTGGGTCACCCCCCAACCCGGCCTACCTCGAAAAGATCCTCAAGGATCTCTCTTTGTGGGAAAAAAAGGACAGCAAAATCATGACCCTGTCCGGGGGCATGAAACGCCGGGTCATGATTGCCAAAGCCCTGTCCCATGAACCCCAGATTTTATTTTTAGATGAACCCAACGCCGGGGTCGACGTTGAGCTACACCGCGACATGTGGAATATGGTGCGCAAGCTGCGCGACCAAGGCGTCACCGTGATTCTGACAACCCACTACATTGAAGAAGCCGAAGAGATGGCCGATCGCATTGGCGTCATCAATGGGGGTGAAATTATGCTGGTGGAAGACACCCAAACGCTGATGAAAAAATTGGGTAAAAAACAGCTCACGCTGCAATTGGCAAACCCCTTAGAGACAATCCCAGAAGCCTTACAATCACTGCCGCTAACCCTTTCAGCCAACGGCTTAGAGCTCCACTATACCTTCGACTCCCAAGCCGAGCACACGGGTATTTCCGGGTTGCTCAAACAATTGGACGAAGTCGGAATTGAGTTTAAAGACCTGCACACCCACGAAAGCTCCCTCGAAGATATCTTCGTCGAATTAATAGGTAAAAAAGCATGAACTTCTACGCTGTCCAATCGATTTACCGCTTTGAAATGGCACGCTTTTTCCGCACTCTGTTTCAAAGCATTGCCTCACCCGTTATTTCCACGTCCCTGTACTTTATTGTGTTTGGTTCGGCGATCGGCTCCCGCATGGCCGAAATCGACGGCACCAGTTATGGGGCCTTTATTGTACCGGGCCTCATTATGTTATCCGTGCTGACCGAAAGCATTTCCAATGCCTCTTTCGGCATTTATATGCCCAAATATTCTGGCACCATTTACGAAATTTTATCGGCCCCCATTTCCGCCTTTGAAACGGTCTTGGGGTATGTGGGGGCTGCGGCCACCAAATCGCTGTTGCTGGGGCTGATTATTTTGGCAACGGCGCGGCTGTTTGTGCCGTTTACGATTTTACACCCGGTGTGGATGCTTGGTTTCCTCACGCTCACCGCCCTGTCTTTTTGCCTGTTCGGGTTTATTATTGGTGTCTGGGCCGACGGGTTTGAAAAATTACAAATTATCCCGATGTTGTTAATTACGCCCCTGACTTTTTTAGGCGGCAGTTTTTATTCGATTCATATGCTGCCGCCCTTTTGGCAAAAGCTGACCCTGTTTAACCCAATTGTGTATTTGGTCAGCGGTTTCCGCTGGAGCTTTTATGGCACTTCGGATGTCGAAGTGGGCATCAGTTTGGGCATGACGGGCCTGTTTTTAGCCATCTGTTTAGGGGTGGTCTGGTGGATTTTTAAAACCGGTTACAAGCTTAAAAATTAACCTCTCTCAGATTGCGGGGGGCTTGCAGACGAGCGTTTGCGGGCCCCCATTTTTATGAGCACTTCACGGGGCACCTGATAGGTTTGGACAATATAAGGCAGATCATGCATACCCAAAAGCTCACGCTGAATGACAAAAGCCCACAAGGCTTCACTGGCCGCATCTTGCAAAGCCTCACGCATAGGAGCAGGTGTATCTGGCTTGGCTTCCACCTTGCGCAGAGCGGTCAAAGCAGCTTCTAAACGTTCGCCAGCCAAGCCCAACGCAGCCGCAGCCTCAGCCACCAACTCCATTTCCAAGGAACTCCCTTTTTTGGGGTCAAGGCTGTCAAACAGGTCTCTAATCATCGGTTTTTATCACTTTCCACCAAGGTCATGGGAAAACATCTTCCGTTTGCCCATTATAAGCGATTCAGACACCACTTAACGCCGCGCTAATCCCAGCTCCACATAAACCGGCAAATGATCCGAACCCATAAAGGGTCCGACTTCTCGCTTCAACACACGAATCCGGGGACTGACCAAAACATGATCAATCGGAATGCCAAAAGGGCGGTACCAGGGGGAAGGTGTGAGCAAGCCCAACGGTGGAATGTAAGTGGGCCAACTGGGTTGAATCCCAAAACCCAATTGACTGTCGCGCAGATCCGTATGGCGGATCAACCGGCGGAAATTACGCGACCAGGGGGCTGTATTTAAATCGCCTACAATGACCAGATTTTTGCCATAGGTCGGACGATCCCGAATCCAGGCATCAAAATGCTGTTTCTGACGCTCTAGATTGTGCTGCACCGGCCAATGGGGGTGGGCAATAATCAGGGTGACAGGTTCGTTATCAATCATCATCTGAGTATGTAGCTGGGCATTGTTGGCCGTATACTCTGGCACCACAAAATTGAGCTGGGTACGGGACAGGGGGCGTTTGCTATAAAGGCCCAAATGGGCACGCCCGGTCCAGCGGTGGGGGTAAGCATCCAGAGCCCCCGTAGCTTCCAGGCCGACCGTCACTTCTTCGGTGTACTCCATAATGTCGACAATATCCGGGTCATACTTCCGAATCACAGCCGCCATCCTTGCATAATCTTGGTTATAGGCATACACATTCATGTGCAGCAGCTTCACCCGATCTGCTCCGGTTTTACCCCATACAGGCAGCCAATAGGGCCCCACCAACCACAGATTGGGTACCAGCCCAATCAATACCAAAGTGGTGCCCAAACGCCACGACAGGGGGCGTAACACATAAACCCCCCCCAAAGCCAGACACTGCAGTACCAGATACTGCACACGGAAATGGCTCAATAACTCAAGACGCCAATCGCGGTGGCCTAAAAAACCCCCTACCGTCAAGGCCCCGGCCCCAAGAATGAGCAGATACAGCAACAGGACGGCTATCCGCCACAAGGGTGATCGACGACGGCGTAAACGCATAGTTTAAATCAGGACTGGGCCAGCCGGGCTTGCCACAACAAATAGGGGTGTTGCGCCGTTGTCACCGGCAAGTGCACCAGCGGGAGCGACTGCTCAGCAAACGGTTTGGCCAACTCAGCATACAATTTGGCCGTCGAAAGACCAAAAGCTTCGGCCTCGTTGTTGGAATGGGCATAATAGACCTGTGTGATCCCGGCCAAGTACATAGCCGCCAGACACATGGGGCAGGGATGGCCACTGGCGTACATCACATGACCATCCAAACGGGGTGAAGCCTGATGACGGGTGGCCGCACGCATCGCCTCGATTTCGGCATGGGCGGTCGGGTCATGGGTGGC
>DLGM01000254.1:17836-25987 GCA_002482705.1 Cyanobacteria bacterium UBA7694 | reverse complement strand
AAAAGTCGCTAAAGGTTGCCGGACTGCGTCCACGTTCCTGGGAGCGATCCGCCATCCCCAGCGCCAATGCGCCTGCCACCATCCCGAGTGCAATCGCAGGCGGCGTGCGCAAACGCTCAATCCAGCGCTCCCCCAAAAAACCGGCCAGCCCCGCAGGCACATTGGCGGCCACCAACGTCAGGGCCTGCTGTGCCCCCGGATTCAGAGTGCCCGTGCGGAGCCATTGGCCCACGCCTTGTGCCATGAACTGCCAATCGGTGCGAAAATAGGCCCCCATAGCCAACAGCGTCCCCAAATGCAAAGAGGTATCAAAGACCAAGCCGGGTGTCTGCCAGCCCAAGAAGCGGGGTATCAACACCAAATGCGCCGTGCTGCTAACGGGTAAAAATTCGGTGAGGCCCTGGACTGCTCCCAGCACCAGGGCCTCGCGTGGGGAGAGCTCCACTTATAACCAATCCATCGGATCAGTGTACTGGCCGCGATACTTAACGGCAAAGTGCAGGTGGTTGCTAGCACTGGCCCCTGTATTGCCGGTGACAATCACCGGTTGACCCGCATTGACGGTCGTGCCTGCCGTGAGCAATTGGCGTTTACCGTGGCAATAGAGGGTATTGAGATCAGGAGTATGGGTCAGGCGCACCATATTGCCACAGGCTTGGTCAAACCGACGCTCGCTGACTTTCCCGCCCTGGGCCGCCACAGCGTTGACGTTGGGGCGGGTTTCGATATCAATGCCTTCGTGCAAGCGCCAGGTGCCCCGGATTGGGTGCAGGCGATAACCGTAGTGGGAAGAGACATACCCACTCGCAGGCCAGCGGAAATCGTGGGCAGCGACCGGAACCACCACCATGCGGTAGGTATCAATCCAGTCTTGGGGACGCTCATTGATCTGCTGAATCAATTGCGTCGAAGTGCGGAATTTTAAAGCAATCAGATCCAGTGAGTTGAGATCTTCGAGCTGGGCTTTGTACACCACAGGTACAAACTCGGGAAACTGTTTTTGCCAACGCAGCCGATACCACTCCAAATAGCGCTCAGAAGCGTCATGGTAACGGCCTTGGCGCTCGGCAATTTTGGCTTGGTACCAAGGTTTCAGCGTTGCATCCGTCAATTGGGGCAACATGTCAGCAGCAGCTTTGAGCTGACCCGTGCCAATTAAGGCCGAAATTTGTTCAGGCACAGGTAAACCGGGCTGCGACAGACGCATTTCATCAGCTTCTAGGGCCCGCAATGTATCGGGAATCCACTGCAAATAACCGGCACCGGGAGTGGCCTTTAAAACCGCTTTGGCTTCGCTGATTCGGCCCGCATCTCGCAGATGGTAGGCATAAATGGCGCTGAATTCGGGCGACTGGTTTAAATACGCCTGCTTAAAGAGGCGCAGCGCGTCCTCAGTTTTGCCCGCATCCCAGGCATCAAAGGCCTTGTTGAGCACACTATAAGCCTGCTTGATATGGTCAACGCTGTGTTTGCCATGTTTGCGGTACAGCAGATCAGCCAACTTTTTTTGCCAAGCGGGGTTTTGGGGTTCGAGGTTTTGCAGCATCGCATAGTGCAGTTCTTGGGATTGCAGGGAAGCGGGCAAGCTCATCGATTTAAGCAACTTGATCAGGGCTTGGCGTACCGGGGCATGACGGGGCTGAAAGTTGAATAATAAACGGGCTTGTTCAGCCAGTGCAGCCGTATTGGACTGGCCCGGCTGCCAACGGCCCATGGCCTGAATCAGGCGATTTTCGGAAGTAGAGCGGTAAGGGGCACTGCCCGCCAAGCGACGGAATTCGGTCATTTCGCTGGCACTCCAGCCGGGCGTACTGCACACCAGCGCGAGCGCCAGACTGGCGAGCAGGGTTTTAGACAGCCACTTGGTCATGGTCAATGATTTCCTTTAGCATCTGACAGAGGTTGGGATCATAGTAGCCGCTTTTAGTCAGATATTCAACCGCCGCCTGTGGGGAAGTGCCCTGTTGCTCAAGGGTGTGTTCATAGGCACTGGCCAGACCAATAATGCGGGCATACAGGGGAATATTTGAGCCTGCCAGCCCGTCGGGATACCCACTGCCATCCCAACGCTCGTGGTGGTAACGCACAGCAGGTGCAAAGGGCTTAAAAGCGGGAATCGCTTCCAGCATACGGCTGCCCAAAGTCACGTGCTGCTGCCGGAAATGCGGCTGGTCTTTGGTGTGAGCGGGCAAAACCAGCTTCCCAATATCATGGAGATAAGCCAAGCTTTTTAAGCGCCGCTGTTCTGCGGGCAACATATTCAATTTATGGCCCAAACGCCCGGACAGTTGGCTGACGCGGGCTGAGTGGAACTGTCCTTGGCTCGATTCAGCCATTTCCACCAGCAGTTTCAGAGCATCCAGCATTTGATATTCGGATTCTTCTTGCTGTTCTAGCCAACGCAAGCCCAAGGCCAATTCATCGGCCAAGGTATCCAGCCATTCGCCCTGACGCTCAGAGGGTTCTGTGGGCTTTACAAACCCCAAACACAAGGTACCGCGCACATCGCCTTGATAGATCAGGGGCACAACCCACAGTTGTTGCAGCGTCGGCATCGCCTCCCGCAAGAGCGCCCCTTGGGTAAAGGTTTCTTCAAAGTTCAGGACTTCAAGGCGTTTGCGCTCCCGCAGCGCCAGCCGAGGATCTTGGATATTAAACGAGAATTGGCGCGTTAGCATCTCGCTGGCCGCTGGCTCTAGCCCCCACAGGGCCCAGGGGCGGCAGCGCTCGCGCAAGGGGTCAGGAACAGCCAACATCAGCATATCCACCGCTGGATATTCCTGGTGAATAAGTGCCAAAAGCTGGGTCAGCCCCTCAGGAGCAGGATGGTTGAGCCGCAACAGACTGAGCTGCTGCAAAATCGTATAAAGGGCTTGGGTTTGCCCCTGACGGGTTTCAAAATGATCCCAGCAGCCCCCCAAGAGCAGCCCACTCAGCGGTGAAAAGAATTGCTGACAGGCCTCTAAAACCTGTTTGCGCTCCGGTTCAGGCAGAGACAATTGCATGGCCTGACGCAGAGAGAACGCGTGGACGGTAAATAACACCTCTTGCAGTTTTAAAGCCGCAAAACGGTCACCCAACTCGGGCTGTAAACGGTCGCGCAGTTGCAATAACTGGCGCGATAAACTTTCACTCCAATAATCACCCTGAAGCTCCGCGGAGCGGGCCTGTTCGCCAAAGGCAATCAGCAGACGCTGTAATTTGGGCAATAATTCGTCAAATAAGCGCTGCCGCAACAGGGGCAGCGCAGGCCCCTGCGCCAGCACGGTTTCAATCTGCTGCATCAATTGATCGCGATCGCGATCGATTGCCTGTAGCCAAGCTCGCCGGGCCTCGGGACGCAGTTCGGTAGCCGGTTTATCGGCCTTGGGCGTCTCGCCCTTGGCAAAAGTTTCAATGATTAATTTGCCATTGTCCACCAGGGCCCGACAGATCTGATTACGCCCCTGATTCTTGGCTTTATAGAGGGCCGTATCGGCCCGGATAATCAGTTCTGAAACCTGCAAATTGGGGTCTTCATCGGTACAGCTGACCCCAATACTCATCGACAGCGAAACCACTTGCCCATCTTTGCCCGTAAAGGCAAATTTGGCCACATTGCTGCGGATGCGCTCAGCCACTTCACAGGCCGGATCCAAAGGCGTTTCCGGCAATAAAATCGCCAATTCCTCGCCCCCATAACGGGCCACAATGTCAATATCCCGCACTGAATCCTGTAAGATTTGCGCCATTTCTCGCAACACCCGGTCGCCTAACAGGTGGCCATGGGTATCATTAAATTTTTTGAAATAATCCACATCGCAGATGATCAGGGACAAAGCCTTGCGATAACGCTTGGCACGGGAAAGCTCTTCTTCCATTTTGCGTTTGAGGTAACGGTGATTGTACACCCCCATCAGCCCGTCTTTGATCGCCTGCTCCTGCATACTGCGGCGCAGCTGAATGTTTTTAATATTGACTTCCAGGTTCATACATAACAGACGCAAAAGGCGCTGCTCTTCGGCATTAAAGAGCTTGTCAGCTTCTTCGCTGTGGCGCAGCATAACCACCATATACATGACCTGATCGTCAATGGTGATCGGCTCGATCATCAGTTGCTTGAAGTCTTTTTTCCAGTTGTAGTAGGCCACACTCAACTTTTGTAAGGCTTTGAAATCATAAATGGTGCCGCCGGTTTTGTACTGCACCATGTTTTGCATCAGCGGCTCGCCCTCTTCCTCGTCGTCCATGCGGAAGTTTTTCTCGGGGATAATGTACCCATCCGAGTTTTCGTGGACAATGCGCTGGTCAGCCCCTAAAAATTCGACACGGTAAACCGAGGTGCGGTCATTGGGAATCAGCTTGCGAATGTAGAGTTCTTCTTTTTTAACGCCATCCCCTGGGGCATACAGGGTCAATAAGGCATCAAAGAGCATTTTTTCTGTGACCATCTCTTCGGCATCATGCAAAACCATTTCGCCCACCCGCTTGTTCAGCTCATAGAGCATGACCAGCTTTTCTTCTTTTTCTCGGGCTTTCATTTGTAAATGGATAAAGCGCAGGCCGCCTAAAATCAAGGCCATCAAGACCATCAAAATCAGGACATTGTGGTCACGCACATAAAAATAGACCACCATGACCGCAATCGGGTAGAAAAAGACCGTTTGGGTAATGTCGAGCCAATCGTCCTCAAGCACGAGCAGACGCCGCAACCACAGATGCATGGGCAAAGGTTCACTTTGTAAAGACACAAACCCATTGATCAGCGGGATATTGACCACCAAATAGGTCAGCGTTGCAACTCCGGCGGCAAACAGCGAATGCAGCAGGGGTAAGTGGCCAATCCAGCTCTGGCTGTAGGCACTGGCCATAAACAGGGCTTCCCCGGCTATTGTAAAACAGATGGCATACTGGGCACAGTTAAACAGAGCCATCCGCCATGGGCGACGCTGCACATATACTACCGCATAAATATTGCCGATGCAGGCAATCAAAATGGCCAGGGGGGCGTTAAAGAGTAACAAAGACGACAATAATATCGAATAACTTGCCGTAATTCGACTGCCATGGGGCAGCTCCACACAGGTGCGCTCCGCCAAAAGATTGAGGAGCATAAATAACAAGACATCGGCAAAACGGATCGGACGCGCCCAGTCGGCAACCCAAATGGAGAATCCAAGCGCAGCCACAGCAACCAACACCGTCAGCCAAAAATAGGCGGAAGCCCTCAGAATCAGAGCGTCTGAGCGGGAGGAAGAGGTTTCGTTGGAAGCGCTCATGATCACGCATTATCCCATGGAATTTGTGGTAACATTCTAGCTTAACACTTGCAAGGTTACAAATTCATGATCTACCACCACAACCTCAACCCCGCAATATTTAAGCTTGGCCCCCTTGAGCCACGCTGGTACGCAGTGATGTACTTAGTAGGGTTTGCGGTTTCTTATTTTATGATTGCCGGCAATCCTAAAAGCAAAGCAGTTGGCCTCACACAAGATGACATCATGGACTGGCTGACCTACGGTTTCTTTGGGGTCATGCTCGGGGGCCGTCTGGGTTATGTGCTCTTTTATAACCTGCAAATGTACCTACAAAATCCCCTCGATATCCTGGCAATCTGGAAAGGCGGCATGTCGTTCCACGGCGGTATGCTCGGTGTGATTCTGGCAAGTTACCTCTATTTCCGCAAGAAAAAACTGCCCGTGGCCACCATGTGGGACATTGTCGCCCTGCCCGTCCCCTTGGCCCTGATGTTTGGTCGCTTGGGCAACTTTATTAACGGCGAACTCTGGGGCAAACCCACCGATGGCAGCTGGGGCGTTGTTTTTGCCAACAGTGGCGGCGGCGACATGCCCCGCCACCCGACCCAATTGTATGAAGCCTTTTTAGAAGGCATTTTGTTGTTTGCAATCCTGTGGGGCGCCAATAAATTCCTGAAACTCAAACCGGGTAGCCTCGGCGGCCTGTTCCTGCTCTTATACGGGCTTGGGCGCTCGGTGGTCGAATTTTACCGTCTCCCAGATGCCCATATTGGTTATCTCTATGGCGGATGGCTGACCATGGGACATATGCTCTGCTTGCCCATGATTTTGGGCGGATTAGGTCTGTTGGTTTATTTTAATCGTCCCGGTGCACCCACCGCCACTGATACAACGGCCAATCCAGCGCCTGCTGAGACCTAATTTAACAAGGAGAGTATCATGCTCAAACTCGCCGTGATTATTGTCAGTACGCGCCCTGGTCGCAAAGGCCCGGCTGTGGCCCAGTGGTTCGCCGACTTTGCCCGTTACCAAGAAATTTTTGACGTGACCCTGATCGATTTGGCGGAAGTCAATTTACCCCTGCTCGATGAACCGGCCCATCCCCGCCTACAGCAGTACCAACATGCCCATACCCAGGCCTGGAGCGAACAGATTGCAGCACAGGATGCCTTTGTATTTGTCAGCCCCGAATACAATTTTGGCACCCCTGCTCCGCTGGTCAATGCCCTTGATTACCTCTTTAAAGAATGGAATTATAAACCCGCCGGATTTGTCAGTTATGGCGGCGTTTCTGGGGGGCTGCGCGGCGTCCAAATGAGCAAATTATTATTAACGGCCTTAAAAATGATGCCCATTCCCGAAGCCGTGACCATCCCGGCCTTTTCCGACTACCTGGATGAGCATGGCAAATTCCAGGCCAATAGCCACCATGAACACTCCGCTGACGGCATGCTCAACGAACTGCGCAAATGGGCAACGGCCCTCAAGACCCTGCGCTAGGCTCCCCTTCGCCGATCGCCAAGAGGGCCGCCAAATACAAACTTACCCGCAGATCGGCGAGGGTATAATCAAACAAAGAGGCCACCGCATAAGCCAATAGAGCGGCGCGTACCTCCTGCAAGCGAATGCGCGGTAGTAGATAAACCAACACGAGCAGCAAAAAACCACTGGCTAACAGCCCACTTTCAACCACAGTCTGTAGATACAGATTGTGCAAATGGGCGACATTTTCACGGCCAATTTGGTACCCGCCATACTGAGATTCCACCTGTAAAATGCCGACCCCAGTCCAAGGCCAGTCGCAGATCATCTGCCATGCGGCCTGCCAAATTTCAAGGCGTGAAGCATTGGAGGTATAGGCCGGGTCAAACAGCGAGGCCCCTCGCTCGATCAAGACCGCCCCTTGGCCACTGGCAAACAAGATCGCCAAAGCCATCCCCACCCCACCCCACAAACTCCAGCGGGCCCGCGCTCCCCAACCCCAAACCAGCCATAGCAGCCCCACCAAAGCCCCCAGCCAAGCAGCACGGGAAAAGGTTACGGCCAAGCACAAAGCCATGGTCAAGCTCATACAAAGTGCCCCCAATCGGGCTATCAGCCCCTGGGCCTGACGCACCTGGGCCAAGGCCAATGGCAATAACAAAGCCAGCAGCGCCCCCAACATATTGGGATGCAAATTGACGCCGCGCGCCCGGCCAAAGGGATACATCAAATACACATCAACCACATAAGGGCCGTCAAAAAAGGGCAGGGGTAAGCCTTGCCAGCGCAAACTCCAACCGAGAAAATAATTGCCCAACCCAATCAGAGCCAATAACAAGCCGCCCCCTAAAAGGGCCAAGCGCAAATGGGCACGGCCCCGCAAACGGTGAAAGACCCAGGCCGGGAGCCCATAATGGGAGAGCCACCCCGCGAGATGATACAGGGGCTTTAAGGTCAGCAAACCCGCCAACCCCGAAGTAAAGGCAAAACCTTGGGCCGCACGGCGCAAAGGCAGCGGGTAAGGCAAAAGTGCGCAATGGGGCAGACACAACCCCACCAGCAAGCACACCCCGCCCACCAAAAGATTGACCGGCACGATCACCAACCCCAAAACGACCCACATTAGGGATATTTGTCCCAACGATTGTAGGTCCATAACCAGTCATCCGGGTGCGCTTGAATCGCAGCTTCTATCCGTTGATACAAAGCCTGCATCAGAACTTGCGGCGAGTCCTCGGGTACCAGCGGAGGCTCAAAACAAATATGGTGACAATCCCCTTCACGCCAGGCAAAAACCGGCACAATCAGCGAACCACAGTGCCGGGCAAAAAAGGCTGGGCCTTCGGGCAACGAGACCTCATGCCCGAAAAAAGAGCCCGTCAGACGCCGCGATTCTCCGTGTTGATCCACCAGCATCCCCACCACCGCT
>DLGM01000254.1:9558-17830 GCA_002482705.1 Cyanobacteria bacterium UBA7694 | reverse complement strand
CCGCTCCCCGAGCCAATTGGCGCAATACCGGGCGCAAGCTGCTCAAAGAGGTATTGTTGTGAGTAACCACCCCCACCGAGGCACGGAACTGGGCAAAGAGACGGGCAAAGGCATCCACCGTCGGAGGCTGCACCAGCACATGGGTGGGCAATCCAGCCATTGCCACGGTCGCAGTGATCATTTCCCAACAGCCCATGTGGGCAGAAGCAAGAATGACTCCTCGCCCCTCTTGCCACGCCGCTTGTACATGTTCAAGCCCCACCACCTGCAAGGTATCGGGGCCGGGGGGATGTGTCTGCCAACGGGGAAAGCGCAAGAGATCAGCCACCGCCTGGAACAGGTGTTTGACATGTTGCCAAGCCACTTGCTGGATACGCGCTTGTGACCAATCGGGAAAAGCGGCCCGGAGATTGCCCTGAATAAAGCGGCGGTACGGGCTCAGAGAGTAGAGGCAAAAAACAACACCGGCGGCGCTGGCCATTAAGCCCAAACACCACCGGCGCGGCAACAGACAAAACACGCTACTCAGTGCCTGGATCAGAAAAATCAGCACTGAGGCAGAAGACAAAGCTTAAGCGGTTTGCTCAGCCAGTTCAGCTTCGGATTCAGCGGCAGCTTCTTCTTCGCCAATCTGTACTTCGTTGTTTTCGAGCACCCAATCAATGATTTTGTAGCTCAGCAGCTCATCCATTAAAGCCACGGTGCGGCCTTCTTGTTCAAGCTGTTGCTTGACCTGGGCCACGGGGATTTGATAGCTGTCGGCCATTTCCTGGATTTCGCTGTCCACTTCTTCCTGGGAGATGGTGATGCCTTCAGCACGCGCAATGGCACCCAAAACGAGGGTGGTTTTAATGCGCTGACGGGCGGTTTCTTTCATGTCTTCGCGCTGCATCCAGTTCATCAGCGAAGCACGCAGGGTGGGCTCACTGACTTTGGCATTTTGCAGTTGGGCACCTTCACCCATTTGCCACATGGCAAACAGCTCGCGGCTGAGCATCGATTCAGGGACTTCAACTTCCGCATTGGCGACCACAGCGTCGAGCACTTTTTGCTGGCGGCGGATTTCGAATTGATCTTCGAGCAGCTCATCGAGATCGCTATTGATGCGCTCTTTGAGACCATCGAGGTTTTCAAATTCGCCAACGCTCTTGGCGAACTCGTCGTCAATGGCGGGCAGCTCAACGGCTTTGACATCATGCACCTTAACGGCAAAAGAAATGGGCTTATCGCGCAGATCTTCGATGTGGTAATCGGCGGGGAAGGTCAGATCAAAGTTTTTCTCTTCACCGGCTTTGAGACCAATGATTTGATCCGAGAAGCCACGCACAAAGCTGTCTTCTTTGAGTTCAATGTTCATTTCTTGGGATTCGCCCAGATCAATGGGTTCGCCCTCAATGGTGCCTTCAATGCGCAGGGTTACGACATCGCCAAGTTCAGCACCGCGATCTTCGACGGGTACCATAACCGCATGCTGACGGCGGAGCATATCGAGCTGCTCATCGATTTTCTCATCGCTAATAGCTTCTTTGGGAGCCACCACAACGGAAAGACCGCTGTATTCACCGAGGCTGACTTCAGGGCGCACTTCCACAACGGCTTTAAAAATGAAGTCTTTGCCAATTTCAGCCTGTACAGCCTGTACAGAGGGTTCAGCAATCGATTCAATTTGTTGTTGTTGCAGCGCATCTTGGTAAGAGCGGGCCATCACGTCTTGGAAAATTTCACGTTTCAGGCTGTCCGTATCAATTTGTTGTTCGACGATGTGCTTGGGAACTTTCCCTTTGCGGAAGCCTTGGACTTTGACTTGACGGCTGTAATAGTTCAGGGAAGTATGGTACTGCTCGGAAATGCCTTGGCCATCCACTTCGATTTCCAGGTGGATTTTGTTGCCTTCTTGTTTTTCAACAGTAACTTTCACGGTTTCCTCCGGTGAATTGGGCTTGATTCATTTGGGTTAACGCGCTTCGGGCCCGTATTGAGCCTTGGCAGAAGCTGCGCGGGGCGGTTTTGCCGGACGGATGGGCCAGGAGATAGAGGCACAGAGGTCCACGCGCACAGACTGTACCAGTGTACCACAGGCTCAGGCAGGGGTAACGGGTTAGCGCACCGACTGGAAAAACACCATAAATACAATCGGCGTTAATAACATCATCAGGGCAAAGCTACCCCGGTCGAGGCGACGGGCATGGCGCACATCCTTTTTAAAGAAGAAATAAACCATCACGGTTTCAATCAAGGCACACAACACCACAAAATAAGAGAAGTAATAAATTTTGTCAGTCAAGGTCATGTAACCCACCGGGGGCAAAGTTTCATTGAGCACAATCTGCAGGGCAATCAGGCTCAACAGACCCGTGATCGAGATTTCAACCCGCGACTCAAAGAAAGAGATTGGCACAAAGAAAGTGACACACACCGTCAGCAAAATGATCGCCACGGGCAACAGGAGCTTAAAGAGATAGAGGGCTTGAGGCGAGCGGGAGATGTCCAGTTTATAGACAAATTCTGAATAGGATTCAGGACGGCGTTCGGGCTGGCCAAAGTTCGTCTGAAAAGCACGCTTCAACACTTCGGGGGATTGGCCCGTCACTTTCCAGCCCGGAATAAAAATATCGGGGCTAAAGTTACTGGAGGGGTCGACAACATATTCCAGCACCGAACTGGGGTTTGATTTATCTTCAATGCGAAAGCTCAAGGCTTGGGTATCTAAAGGATAGTTGGCAAAGTTGAGGGGCGTATAAAACTGCTGCTCGATATGGAACTCTTGCCGTTTCCATCCGCTGGGCAATATCTGTGGTTCTTCGGTTTCAGCCACATTGGTTTGCCCCCACTTTTCCGCCGCATTCATGAACTCAAAGGAAGCCGCCGGGTCAATATCCCCTTGCCAACGAAACCACACATAAAAGTCCATCCAATAGGTATTGGTCTTCACATCAAAGTTAGTAACATTGTTGAGATATACACCCACGTATACCTTTTGTGGTGCAGCTATACTCGGTAGTGTCCAGAGTAGCCATACCAGCGCCACAAATATGAGCCGCTTCATGGGCAACCCCCTCGAAAAAAGTGGCCTCAGTATAACACAGAATATAAGCGTTGATCGTGCAACCACAAAAAGGGCGCAAAAGCGCATGTGGCGTAGAAGAGCCCAGAGGAAGAGAAGTTAAAATCCGGGTCACCGCCCATCATACAAAGACCTACAGTATACTGAAGCTGAAATTTACGTCCTGGGGGATACCCGTCGATGCATGCTTGGCCCCTGAATGTTTCAGCAGTCCTGCGCCAACCGATTCATGATCTGGCTGTGGCCTGCGGCGATATATGGAATCTTGGGCTGCAACAGCGACGTAATAAATACGCCTGGGGCAAAGCTGACTTTGCCAGCCAACAAGCAGAAATTTTGGGATTACAAAGTGAAGACCCGGAGCTGGCGATTTACCCCTCGGCAGCGTTGACGTACCCCATCTGGCGACTCGACCAAGACTACGCCTCATTTTTACAGGAGTTGGCTCGTTTTAAAAAGAAACAGCGTTCCAACATGCCCCCTTTACCCCAGCCTTGGCCCGCTCAACAGCCATTTCCCATCTACTTGGGGCCAAATTGCCTAGAACGCCGTGGAGAGGTGGGGATCTGGCGTTGGACAGTCACTACTTTGCGCTTGCCCCTTCACCAGATTCCCCCCTTTGAGCGTGCCTTGCTGCATGTCAAAGATGAGCAAATCAGCCTTGAGCCCCTGAATATAGGCCCCTAAATCCTCTGTATTTCTAAGCCTTCTTCCCTTTACAATCATGGCATCCCCCTCTGGAGCGCCCTATGCCCTTATTGTTGATACTTGTGCTGTTATTGACCAGTTGTGGCTCTCCCGCTCCAACAGGGAACAACCCGCCCTCCACCACCAGCCCTTATCAAGCTCTAGAAGAGCGCTTTGGCCTAGAGTTACGTCCCTTACAAGCCCAGGAAGCACATTTCCCCTGGTGGTTTCCTCTGGCGGTCACCTATACCCCGGTGAATCACGCGTCCGAAATATTAGAGGCCTTCTCACCAGCCCAACTGGAGGCCGAGTTGGAAAAGTATCCACAAAACTTCTTTCGGCATCTGAAGCTGCGCGGAATCTACTGGGGCCGAGGCGTCGAGAGCGGCTTATTCACTTGGCGTCTGGCCGTAGGGGGAGTGGGCTTTAATATTCAAGGAGAACGCTTAGTCATCCTGAATCTACCGGAAATGCCACAGGCTCAGCCGCTCCCCGCCCATACCCTGCACCATGAAATATTCCATACCTTGGACTCCCAAGTGGAAAGCCCTTGGGCCAGTTGTAATCCCGCTGATAATGTCTATGGCTTGCAACCTGCCGAAACCATTGGCCGTGAATTTGACTATCCCAGCCCGGGTTTTGTCTCCAGTTATGCCCGTACCGAAGCGCGAGAAGACCGTGCCGAAGTCTTTGCCATGATGATGACAAACCCCACCTATGCCCAATTATTGAATCACTGGCAAATCGGCGATGTCTACCTGCGTTGTAAACAGGAACAAGTTGTCCAGCAATTAAAAGCCACGGTGGCAAACTTTGATCAAGCACACTTAAACTGGGTGGGGCTGGGTCTCAAAGGAGATGCCTTAACGCAAGCCAAAACAGCCCCTGAGCAGATCACAACCCTACAAGTACAGGGATATAACCCCACAGGGAGTTACCAGCCTGCGCAGCCTGACAGTCACCACCCCCAGCCCTTTATACTGCCCGATCGCATTGGACAACTGCTGGGGCTCCAAACCCTGATTCTGGAGCGAACAGACTATACAGAGCTGCCTGCCAGTGTCGCGAGTCTCAGCCAATTGCATACACTTATTCTTGAGGGCCAACGTTTCAGCAGGTTCCCCACCCCATTGCTCTTGCTTAAACAACTGGAACACTTATCCCTGCGCAACAGTGGTCTGAAGCAAATCCCTGTAGAGGTGTTAACACTTCCACAATTGCGCCAGCTCGATATCCGTGAGAACCCACTTTCAGAACAGACGCGCCAATTATTGCGAAGGGAAGCCCCAAAACAAGGGATTACTTTACAAGAATAACGGAGCACCCCGAAGACAAGAAGCTAATTTTCACACTAAAATAAATAAAGCATTGATATTTGCGTTATAATCTTAGTTATTTACCTCTTCCCAACTCACACTTCACAACGATTAGATGGGTTGCCCTGTGAACCAGCAAAGCATACTGAACTTTTCAAAGCCCCATATTAAGGAATATCATCAAATTTCCTGTTAAATACAATTTTTTTGCTTATTTTTATATTTCACCTTCATTTAAACATTTGCATACATGCCTAATTATGCATATTTTCATTTTAAACAAAAGAAATCCAATATCAAGATAAATACTTCGATTATTAAATTAAAAAATTAAAAAATCAACTTAACGCCACATTTATTCAAATTAATAATAAAATAATCGCATTTATGTTATTTATTTAACAAAAAATCCAGAATTTCTTTAAGACCACTATAAGCCCTCCCATAAAAACGCAGGGGACAGCCCCACACAAGTTCATAGAACATCAAGACGGTATATAGATGTTTAGTCCACAACGGAACACGCCCACCAAGTGTATACATCACAGACAGAAAATACAGGCTGAGTACAGGGATTAGTCTATCTCACTGGCGAAATGTCTATGGGTCAGTTTTTTTCATGAAATCGCTTTAAAGCTCAAATAATTAACAAAATAACAAGGCCAGAGCGGCTTTCCAAGCCTGTTGAACGGCCATTACCTTAAACTAATCTTAAATTGACAAGGTTGATGCGAAATTCATAGAATGAGAACATTAGAAGAAACTGAATATAAATTAAGCTAAGCATCTTAGCACTCTAGCTATAATCTTAGATTAGTTTAAAGGGACACAGTTCTTATACAGGGGTAAGCAGTTATTTGTTAAGCTATTTCAGGATGGTATTAAGTTTAAGTTAAGCTCGGTTTTGCAAAATTTACAATTGTTAACAATTTATTTTTGTTTGTTTCCTTTCGGCTCTCAATCCAACAAACAAACCTAAAGATGTTGGTACATTGTACATGATAAGTGAAATTTACTTTTAAGGTCACTGTCAACTCTAAGGAAGGCGACCCTATATTCGGATGCACGATCACCGTGAAGCTCAACCTTCGCATGCGCTTTTACGCACACTCCAAGAAGACCTCCCAAGTATCCAATATTTGGCCCTTCATCAAGTACCTGACTTTAAATGTCATTGGGTATTCGATTTCAAAAACTACGTATTTTTGACTCCTGCCAAACAAAAGTCATTCCGCCCCCTAATTGTTGCCCATCAGGCCGACAAACTCGAGATGCAATGCTCATTTTATGAGAATACCCTCGAATATATCTATAAACTTGATAATTACCTTATCACTTGCCGAACCGAAAAAGAGTTCAGCAATATCAAACTGTTAGAGCTGGCTCTCAAACATCACCACCGTTTGATCCTGAGCGTCAAACCTGACGTTAAGGCAGCCAAAACAACCCAACCCAAAACAACGGCCAAAACAAGTCAATCCGGCCTTTCAGGGCAAGATTTACAGACCTTGCTGAACGACAGCGAATACGAAATTGAAAAAGAATTGGGAGATCGCAGCTACCTACTGAGCTATAAGCTCAAACACAAGCTGACCGGACAAAAGTGGGTACTGAAGTGCCCCACAGAAAACAAGCTCACTGATTACCCTCAGTTGGCCACGCTCAATCAGACTAATCCGGCTCCGTTCTCCCCATTCCAGGCCCATGCAGCCTTAGCAGACAAAGCCCTCATTCGCCCATTTATTGAAGCCGTTTCCTTAAGCGAATTGGTCAAACGGATGAACAAACTTTCAGGCCTACAAACTTGGCTATTGCTGGTCAAGATGAGTAAAAGCCTGTTATCATTTCATGTCCAGGGTCAGCCCCATGGCAACTTAATCCCTACCAATATTTTGATTGATCGGACCAAGCAAGTATTCCTCACGGATCAGGGCATGAATCACATTCATACAATGGAAACACCTCATGCTGAGTCCAGCTGGGTCTTCGACAACCAATACTTCTTGGCACCAGAATATCTTAAAGCGGCGCCCACAATGGCCACCGACAGCTACGCACTCGGAGCCATGGCAGCCTATATGCTAAGCGGCCACAGCGACTTTTTCGCGCGGCTGATAGATAGCTCTGAGGCACAGCGTTCTGCTTGCCTTATAGCCATTATTGAAAAATCACTTGAAGAAAGGCATAACAAACTGCTTAAAACCCTTCGTGCTTTATTGAATACGGACCCCGCTCAAAGACCCTCAATTGAGCAAATGACCCGTCAACTGTTACAAGAATCAGAAGTTGAATAGAGAAAGGCTTTAAATCCATGCAAAGTATTGTCAACGAAATGCTGGAATCCATCCCCAACTGTATTGCCGTATGTGTCGCCGAGATTGACTCCGGGATGGCTCTGGCCTCCGGCAGCAAAGATAGCCGTATTGAGCCTGAACTCGCAGCCGCTTACAATGCTGAAGTTGTAAAACAAA
Organism: Cyanobacteria bacterium UBA7694; assembly: GCA_002482705.1. Lineage (GTDB taxonomy): Bacteria > Cyanobacteriota > Sericytochromatia > UBA7694 > UBA7694 > UBA7694. The sequence continues at coordinate 10,292 of DLGM01000254.1, read as the reverse complement.
AGCTGAAAGCCAAACGCGCCTTAGGCCTCGAAAATCAAAACATTGAAGACATCCTGATCACCCTCACTGAGCAGTATCACGTACTCGCTGTGGTCCCCAACAATGTCTACTTTGTTTATGTCGCCACGACCAAAGAATCTAACTTAGCCATTATCCGCAATACCATTCGCAAGTATATGGATAAGATCGGCAAACAGGTATAAGCACCTGAGGGGATCCCAGGTGGGGTCCCCTTCGTTTTATCACTCTGGGTCGAAGAGGAGAAAGTAGCGGCATATGGAAATCGGCCATGACAGATGTTCTAATCGTTGATGATGACCTGCACATCGGAGAAATGGTACAACAGGTCCTTCACAATGAAGGTTTTAGCAGCACCTATTGTGATCATCCCCTTGCGGCCATTCAGCATCTGAGCAGAGAGCCCTATCGCATCCTAATTACCGATATGAAGATGCCCCAAATCAGTGGCCTTGAACTGCTGATCTGGGCCAACTACCATTATCCCCATCTCCAATCGCTCATGCTCACGGCTTACCCCAGCGAAACGATCGAAAATCTGGCCTTGGCAGGGGGGGCTCAGATTATTACCAAACCCTTTGAATACGGGGCTTTTGTCCGCCAAGTCAGGCTCTGTATGACGCCGGGTATTGCATCGAGCATTAAACAAATCCAGCTCAGTGACCTATTGCAAATCCTGGCTTTGGAACAATCCGGCATCGCCTTGGAAATCGAAG
>DLGM01000254.1:3034-9551 GCA_002482705.1 Cyanobacteria bacterium UBA7694 | reverse complement strand
AAGCCACAGCTTATATCGGTATTGAGCGCCAGATGTTGACCTATGCCGAATGGATTTCACCCAGCGAACACCTGAGCGGTTGGGAGGCTTGCGCCAAGGTTTTATCCATCAAGCGCGGCAGCTTTAAAGAGCGTAATTTGCGTGAATTTACCAGCAATCTCAATCATCCGGTTCAAGACACCTTAATGATCATGGCTGATCAGCAGGATGCAAGCCATCAAAGTCTGTCCACACAGTTTCAGGGTAAACGGCATTTCAGCAGCATTGCCTATATCAGTGAGCAACCTCAAGCCTTGCAAGTCTTGCTCAAAATCCTCGAAAACCAAAATTTTGACCTCCAGTCGAGCAGCTTATCAGCCCTGAATCAAATCTCCAATGAGGCCAGCATCCTTTTTCACCTCACAGCCCCAACACAACTGGATGAATTAAAGCAGTTTTGCCAAGAACATCCCCATACGCCCATTATTCTGCTCAATCATTTGCCCTCACCCGTCCACCTCAGCGCTCCCAATATCGTCAAACAATTTGAATACCCATGGAAACTCCAAGAAATCCGCGACTATTTGGCAACGCACCACCAGCAAGGGCTTTCGGGCCACTTCCAACACCTGGGTCTTCTCAGCCAAATTCAGATGTTTTTAATGACCCAAAAACCCAAGCGCATTAGCGTTAAAAACCTGGGCCATAAAGTCTCCGGAACCATTTATATGTCTTGCGGTTGGTTTATAGAAGCCGAGCTGGGCTCCTTGCGTGGCGAAGAAGCCTTTTATAAGCTAATGCGCACCACCAGTGGCACGGTCATCGAACTCGACTGGCAAAATCCCCCCAGCCGCAGCCTCGAAAGTGTGCGCCCCTTTACCTTACTGATGAATGCGAGCCGCAATTTTGCCAGTTTAAGCGATATGCAAAGCGAAATCATTGCCAAGATCTCGAACTCCATAGTCACAACCGCAACTAAAGTTATTCAATCTTGAGCTGTTGCAGCGGTTGCAACGAGGTAAATTCACACAGTGGGATCGGGCCGTCATCTTCGCCGAGGGGCTGATCGCGCTGTGCTTCAGGCAAGGCTTCCAAGTCTAAAAAACCCACCAAAGTATAGGGGTTCATTTCAAAAAGTTTGGCCACACCACTGTAATGCTTTTCGGGTAAATACACCGCCGGGCAATGACTACAAAAATGGGCTGGGCCCTTACACACAATCGCATCACCGATCTCGTTGATCATCATCAACGACTCGTCACGAAGGTCTAAAGCCCGGCTGCAACGCACACAGGCAGACGGCATATCCACCAACACCAAAATGGCTTCTCGATCTTGTAGATGGGGGGCATGGAGCATAATCTTCTCTTTTCAATAGACCGAGGGGCACGGATGTGCCCCTCGGAAATGTGGTATCAAACAGGGTTAAACGACGGCAGCACCGGCCCGCAGGGCCGCTTTGACATATTCACGGCGCATAATCGCGATATTTTCAATCGAAATGCCTTTGGGGCAAGCCGCTTCACATTCGCCATGGTTGGAGCAGTTGCCAAAACCTTCTTCGTCCATCTGATTAACCATCTTGAGCACACGGCGATAACGCTCCGGGTGCCCCTGCGGCAAGTAGGTGTACTGAGAAACTTTGGCACTGACAAACAGAGCCGCCGAAGCATTGGGACAAGCAGCCACACAGGCACCGCAGCCAATACAGGCGGCAGCATCAAACGACTTGTCGGCATACTCCTTGCCAATGGGCAGTTCGTTCGCATCACGGGCACTGCCCGTATTGGCCGAAACATACCCCCCCTTTTGGATAATGCGATCAAAGGCCGCACGATCCACCACCAGATCCTTCAGGATCGGGAAGGCCTTGGCGCGCCAGGGCTCAATCGTAATCGTGTCACCATCGCGGAAGGTACGCATATGTAATTGGCAGGTGGCGGTCAGGTGCTGGGGGCCATGGGCCACCCCATTGATCACCAGGCCACAGGTGCCACAAATGCCTTCGCGACAGTCGCTGTCAAACTCAATCGGCTCTTTGCCCGCCTTGATCAATTTTTCATTGAGGACATCGAGCATTTCCAGAAAGGACATCTCTGGAAGAATATTTTCAATCGTGTGATCCTCAAGGGCGCCTTCGGCATTCCGAGACTTTTGACGCCAGATTTTGAGGTGAAGGGTCATTTTGCTCATGGGAATCTCCTACTTGTAGCTCCGTTGTGAAGGTTTCACGTTTTCAAATTCGAGGTTTTCTTTGTGCAGAATGGGGTCACCCGGCTTGCCGGTATATTCCCAGGCAGCGGCATAGGTGTACTCTTCGTCATTGCGCAGCGCTTCCCCGTCGGGTGTTTGATACTCCTCACGGAAATGGCCGCCACAGGACTCTTCGCGATTCAGGGCATCAATCGCCATCAGCTCGCCCAATTCCAGGAAATCGGCCACGCGACCGGCAAATTCAAGGTTTTTGTTCCAGTCCTTGGCATCACCAGGTACACGGACATTCTCCCAGAACTCTTTGCGCAGAGCAGGAATTTCACTGATCACCTGCTTCAAACCATCAGCGGTACGGGACATGCCCACATAATCCCAGAGTTTTAAGCCCAATTCGCGGTGGAACTCGGTCACCGTTTTATTCCCCTGGATCGCAAGCAGTTGGCTAACTTGGGCTTGCACTTCTTGGGTGGTGGCCCCAAAAGCCTCGTGTTGAGTCGATACCGGCTTGATCTCGCTATTGGCAAGATAGTCACCCAAGGTATAGGGAATAACAAAATAGCCATCAGCCAAACCCTGCATCAGGGCACTGGCACCCAGACGGTTGGCACCGTGATCTGAGAAGTTGGCTTCCCCAAGGGCAAACAGGCCGGGGATGGTTGTTTGCAGGTCATAATCGACCCACAGCCCCCCCATGGTGTAGTGCACCGCCGGGTAGATTCGCATCGGTTCGTGATAGGGATTTTCACCGGTAATGCGCTCGTACATTTCAAACAGGTTGTCATAACGATCGCGCACGGCTTTTTCACCCAAACGCTTGATCGAATCGGCAAAGTCCATGTAAACGGCCAGTTGCGTCTCGCCAACCCCACGGCCTTCGTCACACACATATTTGGCATTGCGGGAAGCCACGTCCCGGGGCACCAAGTTGCCAAAGCTGGGATATTTGCGCTCCAGGTAATAATCGCGATCCTCTTCGGGAATTTGCGCCGGAGGACGTTTATCTGTGGGGTTTTTGGGCACCCAGACCCGACCATCGTTGCGCAAGCTTTCGCTCATGAGCGTCAGTTTCGACTGGTGGTCGCCAGAGACGGGAATACAGGTGGGGTGGATTTGGGTAAAACAGGGGTTGGCAAAATAGGCACCCCGCTTGTGGCAGCGCCAAGCAGCGGTAACATTGGAGTTTTTGGCGTTGGTGGACAGGTAATAGGCGTTGCCATAACCACCGGTACACAACAGCACGGCATCTCCGGCATATTGTTCAATTTCACCTGTGTACAGGTCGCGGGCAATAATACCGCGCGCCTTGCCGTCAATCACGACCAAATCGAGCATTTCCCGGTGGGAGAGCAGTTCAACTTTGCCCGCCTCCACCTGGCGCATCATGGCCCCGTAGGCACCAATCAGCAACTGCTGCCCAGTTTGACCACGCGCATAAAAGGTACGGGAGACCTGCGCGCCCCCGAATGAACGGTTGGACAGCAACCCCCCATATTCACGGGCAAAGGGAACGCCCTGAGCGACACACTGGTCGATAATGTTGACGCTGACTTGCGCCAGACGGTGCACGTTGGCTTCACGGGCGCGGAAATCGCCCCCTTTAATGGTGTCATAAAACAGGCGCCAAATACTGTCACCGTCGTTTTGGTAGTTCTTGGCCGCGTTAATGCCCCCTTGGGCGGCAATACTGTGGGCCCGGCGGGGGGAGTCATGGGTGCAAAAGGCTTTGACATTGTAGCCCAATTCGGCCAAAGAGGCGGCAGCAGAGGCACCGGCCAAACCCGTGCCGACCACCAGGACCGTATATTTGCGTTTATTGGCAGGGTTCACGACTTTGATGCCTGCTTTGTAGGTATCCCATTTGCGATCCAGAGAACCACTGGGAATATTGGCCTTTAGGGCAGCACCTTCGCGAACCTCAATATTTCTCTTGGTTGCGGTACTCATCGGTAAGCCTCCGTTAAACTTTCACAAATGCATAGATATAGACTGGCATGGCAATAAAGCCAACCGCCAGGACAACGGCCAACAGAATACCTGCGGCGTAAATCAGCGGGGTGTATTTGGGGTGATAAGCCCCCAGAGACTGGAAAGCACTCCAGAAACCATGGCGGATATGGAAGCCCAACAGAACCATAATCGAGGAGTAGCCCAACACAATCCAAATATTTTGGAAGGATTCAGCCACTAAGCGGTAGAGATCCCGAGCGGGTGCGCCATGAACGTCGGCAACGTAACCCTGGTTGATACCGGGGCCATACTTAAACATCCAAACGTGTACCACAGTGAAAACCAACAGCAACAGACCGGTGTAAATCATGCTTTGAGAAGCCAGTGATTTGCGGCTGGGTTTGCCTGCATTGCCCTTGACTGCATAACCCCGGGAGCGGGCCGCTTTGTTTTGAGCAGTGACGGTAATCGCAAACACAATGTGGAAGACAAAAACAGCCAATAAGCCCAATTCAATCACATAGAGCAGGGGGCCAAGGCTGTGGAGTTTTTCGGCATAGGCATTAAAAGCATCTTTACCAAAAAAGAGCGAGAGGTTACCGGCCAAATGGCCGATGATAAAACCAACGAGTCCGAGGCCAGAAAGGCCTGTAATTATTTTGCGTCCGGGGGTCGAGTCAAAAATCGAGAGAATGGACTCAATCGCGCCCGGTACAACGCTTTGCTTGTTTGTGTCTTGCATACAACAGATTCCTGATTTTGTATCCAATCTAATGATTTAGAGCACATACACCATAGCATGAAATGTCGCCTGCCGGGATGGACAGGGGCATATTTCCACGATGCGTAATGAATGGGTTTGAAGTCAAGTCTAAGGGAATTGATCACGATCAACTTTTGCTCAAAAACGGGTCTGCGGGAACCCCTTTTTCAAAAGCTGCGTCTCTGAACCAATCGCAGATAGGAATCACCCCATGTACAAACCCCTGATCGCTCTTGCCTTGCTGTTTTTAAGCCCCGCCGCTGGAGCCGAACCGGCTCTGAATTTAGAAGCGTTTGATGGCGTCAAAGCCTATTATCAGCCTGGGTTTGCCTTTTTAGACACGGGTCCCCTCAACCGCACCCTAGAAGGAGCCGGTTTTTCCCCTTTGAGCAGCACCTTCATCACCCAAGGTGGGGGCGCTCACCTGGTCTTAGAGCGGGTTATACTGGGTGCTTCAGGTCAAAGTTTACAGGGGTTTCGCACCACCTCAAACCAAGGGGGAAGCCTCAGTGTCAGCGGCGGTTATGGGCTCTTCCAATTGGGTTACCAAGTCTGGGCTGAAGAGGGTTTTAGCCTCTATCCGATTATGGGCATCGGAGGGGGAAATTTGCAAATCACCGGAAGTGAAAGCCTCAATAACCTATTTGGTTTCAGCCAAGCCAGCCCTGTGAATCGCATCGAAACCAGCCAAGTGATTTTGGATCTGGGGCTTGGAGCCGACTACCTGATTGATCTCAACGGCGATCCCCAACAGCGTTCGGGATTATTAGTCGGCCTCAAGCTGGGTTATGTCTTTGTCCCTTCTCCCCCACAATGGGAAAATAACCGGCAGGTGGTCAGCGGCAGCGCCTTACCGAATATCAGCAGCCAAGGACCTTATATCAGCCTGAGCTTAGGATTAGGGCATACCCCCTGAGGCACAACGTGTTTCGCAAACAGATTTCTTTAACAATGACTGAACCAAAATAAGCGTTCAAGCCCTATTCAATAGCCCTAAAGCAAAACACGTCGAGAATATACCCTGTTATGAGGAGATTTTTCCACATTTGCGCTTTTCTCACAGTGTGTTAAAATAGCCCTAAAAGCCTTTATTGTGTGTATGCTTATAAGTTTGCAACAGCCCCCTCTGCTTAGAAATGTCTCTGCTCGTGTAAAAAAGCTGTAAATCCCCAACTTCCTTGTGCGTACAACGCATTTAAAGCCCCCTGAAAACCTAGATGGGGGACTATAATAAGGCTACTTGATAAGAAGATGGATGGAGAACATATCAACGGTGGGTGTAGTATCTATGGATGGGCAAGTCGAACAAATCGAGTTCATTCTCAGCGAATACAATTTTTTTCGCATTCTGCAAATCGCCACAGACGCCTCAGACGACGAACTGCGCAAGTCGTTTAAGCAAGTCGCTAAACAGATTCATCCGGATCGCTTTCAAGATCCCCTGATCAAAAGCAAGGCCCAAGAAGCATTTTTAAAACTGAATCAGGCATTTAATACCCTACGTGATCCGTTAGCCCGGAAAGAGTATGAGCGCCGTTTTGGGCGTTCAGCTCCCGCCACCACCAAAGTGTCAGAAGCAGCCAAACCAAACGGTGCAGAAGCTGTCGCGACAAA
>DLGM01000254.1:0-2996 GCA_002482705.1 Cyanobacteria bacterium UBA7694 | reverse complement strand
CCCCAAAATAGAGCTCAAAACTTCCCGTCGCAAAACCGGGGAACTCAAAACCCCCAAAAAATCCAAAACCACCGACCTCTCCAACAAAACCGCCACGCCCAAAGCCAATGGCCCCAAAATTAATATCTCAGCGCCCCAATCGGACATGTTCCGAGAAATGTATGACCGCCAGAAAAAAATGGAAACGCTGGCGGAGGAGCACTTTCAGGCAGCCCTAGAATTCGAGCGCAAAAATCAGTTGGAGGACGCGGTCCGCGAATTCCAAGAGGCCATTCGCATCCACAATAAAGTGGGCAAGTACCACAGTCACTTAGCACTGGTACTCGATAAAAAAGGCTGGGGCGGATATGCTCAAGCCGAATACAAAGTGGCCCTGCACTTTGACCCATTAGATGAGGTGGCGCTCAAAAAATACCGTCCTACCAGCCAAATGCCGATCAAAAAGCAGGGCATTGCCAATAAACTCCTGAATATCTTCCGTTCCAACGAAAAGAGCACCCGGATTGGGGATATTTTGGTAGCTCAGGGCCATCTCAGCCAAGATCAGCTGGAAAAAGCCCTGAAACAACAACACGATGAAAAACTGCTGCTCGGTGAAATCCTGATTCGCATGAACTATATTCGCCCTGAGCACCTGGCCCAAGCCCTGATCGCTCAGTCTGAAACCGCCAAACCCATCAGTTGAACATGTTATAATCAGGGGCGTGGCACCAGTGTGCCCCTGACGGAGAGATTATGTCCAAACTCAATCCCATGACCCTCGCGGTCGCCATCCTCAGCCTCGGCGGTGCTGCATTTCTGGGCTATAGTTTAAAACCCAGCGTTCCCACCCCTCCCCCTCAAGCACAAGCTCCCGCCCAAGACATTCCCTTTGAGTCATCCCAAGACAGCAGCAATACCGGGCTCAACTGGCATACCTACGACGAAGGCATTGCCCTCGCCAAAGCCACGGGCAAACCCGTCTTTGTCCAGTACTACGCCACATGGTGCGGTTACTGTAAAAAGATGGACCGTGAAGTGTTCAGCAATGACAAAATTCGCGATCAGATTCACGCCCAGTTTGTCCCGATTCGCGTCACCGAAAGCTCAGGCAATCAAGTTGATTACCAGGGCAAAAAAGTGACCGAAAAAGAGCTGACCGCCATGGCCGGGGTGCAGGGTTTCCCCACCATGGAGTTTTTATCCGCTGAGGGCCAAGCCATTGGTAAAATTCCGGGGTATATTGGCCCGGATGAAGTGACCAGCTTATTGGCCTATATTCACAGTGGCTCGTATAAAAGCCAAGACTTTAACAGTTGGCGCAGCCAGCAAAAAGGTTAAAGCCTCACGGCCCCTCAATCCTGAGGGGCCAAACTTTTTTCAAAGCGCAAATACCGGTGTACCGATAGGGCACTGCCCACCAAGCCCATTAAGAGCCCCACCACCAGAACCAGGACAATCGCTTCACCCAAGCCGTTCACACCCTGTTGAATGGGGATAAAACTAAACCAGCGACGCAATTGGGTCAGGGGGAAAAGCCGCCAAGCCACTAAACCCACCGCCGTAATGAGGGCGCTAAAACCGCCGAAGATAAGCCCCTCACACAAAAAAGGCAGGCGAATAAACCAATTAGGAGCCCCAACCAAGCGCATGATTTCAATTTCACGGCGCCGCGCATGCACAGCCAATTGGATTGTGTTCACCACAATTGCAAGGGTGGCAATGACCAAAGCGCCCGTAATCAACAGGCCCAGCAATTGGACGGCCCCTTCAATATTATTGAGCTGCTCAGCCAACTCGGCATTGCCCTGTACATCTTCAACACCTGCAATCTCCTGAATCTGTGGGATCAGCGTGGGCATATGCTCCGCGTTCGTGACGGTGACTTCAACGGCATCTGGGAAAGGATTCACATCACTGAGTAAAGCTTTGAGATCACTGCCCAACTCTTCGCTCATGCTCCGTTTGGCTTCTTCACGGGTGACTTTGTTGACTTCGGACACGCCTTCGATTTTTTTGATTTCATCCGCAACCTGATCAAGAGAGGCATCTTGATTGAGAAAGGCCACAATTTGCAGACGTGCTCCCATCTGCTCAGAAATCGCGTTGAGATCCGCAACCAGTAGGCTTAACAGACCCAAGACACCCAGCGCCACCACCATGGTGCTCACCACCACCGCACTCATGAATTTACTGCGGCGAATATTGTACAGGGCTTCGCGCAGAGCAAACAGCCCCTGGCGCATCATGCGACTAGTTTCCACTGCGAGCTCCTGCGGGCAGATCTTCAACAATGCTGCCCTTATCCAGTTTGATCACACGCTTGCGAGCGTGGTTGACAATCGTCTTATTGTGGGTAGACACCAAAACCGTCGTGCCCGAATGGTTGACCTTCATTAATAAGCGAATAATTTCCCAGGAGGTTTCCGGGTCGAGGTTGCCAGTGGGCTCATCAGCGAAAAGGGTGCTGGGACTGGTGACGATGGCGCGGGCGATGGCAACGCGCTGNNGAGGTTGCCAGTGGGCTCATCAGCCAGTAACAAAGTCGGTTTATTAATGATTGCACGTGCCACGGAGACACGCTGTTGCTCGCCCCCGGAAAGCTGGCCGGGATAAGCATTGACCACATGGGCCAAGCCCGTCAGTTCAAGGGCGCTGCGCACACGTTTGTCGATATCTCGGCGCGGCGTACCCATAATTTCGAGGGCAAAGGCCACATTTTCAAACACGGTGCGCTGGGGCAAGAGTTTAAAGTCTTGGAAAACCACGCCCGTTTGCTGACGTAACAACGGCACTTCAGAGGCGTCCAAAGCGCGCACGTTTTTACCAAAGACCAGAATATCCCCGGAGGTTGCCACCTCTTCGCGGTAGAGCAACTTGATCAAGGTGGATTTCCCGGAACCGGTAGAACCCATTAAGAAGGTAAAAGAGCCTTCTTCCAATTCGAGGTTAATATCCCGCAGCGCTTGGCGCTCATTGCCATAGGTTTTGTTGACCTTGATAAACTTGATCATCGT
>DLGM01000024.1:2264-3005 GCA_002482705.1 Cyanobacteria bacterium UBA7694 | reverse complement strand
CCCTGAAGAAAACCCAACAACGAGGGCTTCTGATTACCGGCTGGGGAGGCTTACAAAGCCATCTCAAATCGGATCAGATTTACCAAATTGAAGCCATTCCCCATAACTGGTTATTCCCCCAAGTGGCCGCCGTCGTCCATCACGCCGGAGCGGGCACCACCGCAGCCACCCTGCGTGCTGGAGTCCCCTCAATTGCGGTGCCCTTTTTTGGCGATCAGGCCTTTTGGGGCTACCGGGCCTTTGGCATGGGCGTCGGCCCCCGCCCAATCCCCCGCAAAGAACTGAATGGCGACCGCCTGAGCCAGGCCATCCACCAAGCGGTTGGCAATAAACGCCTGCGCGAACGAGCTGCCCACATGGGGCAACAAATTCGCGCTGAACAGGGCATCCAACAAGCGGTCAAGCTGATTGAACGCTACCGGCGCTAATAACGTTTAGAAGCCACCTGATAAATATAGCGGTGGAAAACTTTGCCCTGTTTACCCGCGAGATAGGCGTTGATGTCTTCGACAATCGCTTTGATCAGGGCTTCGCGGCTATTAAACTGCCAAGCCGTCGCTTTATAGACCGGGCGCATGCCCGCAAAGCGTGATTTGGCCATTTCCAAGGGGTTGATACCCGGTTCAATACCGCGCAAATCCTCAAAAGCAACCGTGAATTTTTTATTCCAGGAGCCCCGCTTGAGCACATGGGTCGCTTCATATTGCGACATATTGCACAGGCCTCCGGGCACTACCTGTT
>DLGM01000024.1:1726-2255 GCA_002482705.1 Cyanobacteria bacterium UBA7694 | reverse complement strand
GGGTTTCATAGAGCTTCATTTGATCAAAATAACGCTTTAAGTCGGGATCATCCAAAAGCTCAAGGGGCAGATCGAGTTCTGCAATCGAAGTGGTGCGGGCAATGACGGGCCCTTGAATATGGGGTTGGGCCTCGGGCATTTCGGCCCGCAGCACCGTCTGTTGTGCCCGTGCAGCCCCACGCAGGGTCGAGATCTGGGTAATCGTGGGCTGCTTGGGCGGCACTTTGGCCACCACCGGGGGGGCTGGAGCGGCAGCCATAGGGGCGGGGACAGGTTGTGGCGCAGGCTTGGGCACTTCAATCGGTTTGACCTGGGGAATGGGGGGCGGAGCCAAAGGGGGAATGGCCGCAGGGGCTTTTTGTTTGGCAAAGGTGTCTGGCCCGGTCAGGCCTTCACCCGGCTTCTTTTTGCCCCCAAAGAGATAATCGGCGGCATCATTGACCAGGTTATCGAGCTTGCCAAAAACGTTATCAACCACCTTGCCCACATTGTCCGGCACAAAGTCGTCGGCGGTGGTGCCCTCTTTCTT
>DLGM01000024.1:0-1717 GCA_002482705.1 Cyanobacteria bacterium UBA7694 | reverse complement strand
TAGGCGGGCTGGGAGGAGCTTTGGGGGCGGTTTTGGCTGCTGGGGATTTGGAGGCTGAGTTAGGCTTGCCGCGCACAAAAGAATCTTTGTGCATATCGTTAAATTCTAAATCATCCATTAGCGGCCTCCTTTCTCACGTACAAAATCAGACAGATCGTCCATCATATCCGACAGCGTCGGCGCTTCGTCTCCTATATTATGTCGCTGCTGCGGTCGATATTGCAAGGGCTGTAAATGTACCGGCATGCCGTTTTCATCTTTGTCTTCCGCCTCAGGGACTTGGGCCGATACCACCGGCGGCGGTAAATCGAGCTGATCCAGCTCGCGGAAAGTGCCCATATCCCCCAGGTGCATCGCCAACTGCTGAATTTGCGGAAAGAGATCTTCTTCGATTTGGTGGCTGATGCCCTTATCCAAACGCAGCTGAATCGGTTCAAAGCCAATTTGATCCCGTTCGATCACGACCATCGCCTGCTCCTTCAGGCGCTGATAGCTGTCATCATAAGGCTGCCAGTCAGTGACCTTGTTTTTGGTGGTCATGACCTCACGGCTGAAGTCAATCGTCAGGGCGTCCATATCCTCGTCGCTGATATCACGCACCTGCATCGAAGACGGCGCCAATTCGTCATCTTCCAGCATCATCGCTTCCAGGGTATCTGGGTCTTGGTGTTGCTGCGTGCTTTCTTCTTCTGAGAGCGGCAGCTCAATCAGCTTGAGGCCTTTGCCGACAATGTCGATCGCATAACGCTTAAGCGAGGTAATTTCAATCCGATCGCGGTGCAGCTCTTTCATCAGCGAGCGAATCACCATCGGTGAAAAAAGCACGCCCCGGCACTCTTTGGACAATAACATTTGGGCATCTTCTGGCAGCAAATCATAATAGTCGCGCTTAAGGCTGGCTTTGATGTCGCTGTGGTAAAAAATCACGAACCAGTAGGTGAGATCCTGAAGGGCGTTTTGGTACAGCTTCAGATACTGATCCCGCAGGCTTCGCAACCCCTGACAAATGCTGATGCGCGCGCGCAATTCGCGCTCGGCGATGCTCATGCGCAAGCCCTCATAATTGACAAAGTCGGTGGCATGCTGCATTTCGTGGAGCAAAATCAGCTGCAGCAGGTACAGATCCTGCAGGCTGATTTCTGAGACGCCAATGTGGGGCTTTTTGGTTTCGGTGGTGTAGGCCTGTGTCCCCAAACCAAAACGCCCGGCAATGTCGGCATAAAAGTTGAACCAAATGCGCCCTTTGTTCAGGAAGGTGGTGTTGAGGTGTAAACGCTCCGACATCCAATCGAGCAGCAGTTGATAACGATGGGCGGCGTTGGCCATGAGTTCGTCGCGCTCATCGGGGTAGGCCCCGGCAGCCGCGCCGAACTCTTCCGCCTCCTTGAGAAACTCGTAGTACTCATGGAATTGGAAAGGCTGGTACTCAATGCACTGGTGATGGAAACCCACCATTTGGGCCCGCAGGCTGCGTTTCATGCTCTATCTCCTCAGGTCATTATCGCAAATTTTCACCGTACTGAGCACAAAAAATGCCCAAGGGGCGCTCACACGTTGTGAACGCCCCTTGGGGAATAGCGCTAACTATTCTTGTTCAGCGGCCTGAACGGGAGCTTCCGGGGCCACAGCGGGAGCGCTGGGCTGGTAAGCGGAGTGATGACGACGCTCGCCACGGGGAGCCTTGGGCTCGCGATGCTTGACGATTTTGCCGACATAG
>DLGM01000134.1:905-2953 GCA_002482705.1 Cyanobacteria bacterium UBA7694 | reverse complement strand
ATGCGATCCACCAATTGGGTGAACTCACGCCGGTCTGGAGTATCGCGGAAAATGTCATGGATCAGCGTTTCCGCTTCGCCTTTGGTCCACCCGGTCATGAGGTTATCCACAATCGCAACCTTGCCATTGAGATCAACCACATTCGCCAACTGGCGAATATAGTTGACGTTGGTTTGGTAATCGCCAAACATTTTGGTCCAGGTATTGTTGAGCGAGCCCACCATCGCTTGCAGGGTGTTCATCGAAAGCTTGCCGCGAATATCCAGCCCTTGGGCATTGGCTTTGTCCATCACGCTCTTTACAATCTGGCCCCCGCTGCCAAACCAGCCGGTGCTTTGAATGCGTTTAAAAGCGGTATCGGTCTGGGCTTGAGAACCTTGGGATAAAATCCAGGAAGTGGCTTCCGCAGCCCCGTCACGGCTAAACTTATCCACCCGGCTGGCCAGATAATCGAACATTTGGTTGCGGGTGGTGGTACTGGCGGCAGGCACCCCTTGCCGCCCAAACAGCATTTCGCGGGCAGTTTGTAAATTGCCGTCATCGACCATGCGTTTAAACATGGCCAAGCGGGCTTCGGGGGTAAAGTTGCGGGCATCGGCCCCGGTATTGCGCCAGGTTTGGGAGACCTGGGCGGGGCCTGAAGCGGCGGTAAACTGGTCAAAGGCCGTGCGGCCCGGTGCAAAACTGCCCAAACGGGAAGCCACGCGCCGGTAGGCCCCGGCATCTTCCAATTCGCCCGCCAAACGGCCCATGTTTAAAGGCGGGTTCTGACCCGACAGCATGGTGCGCAAATCGGCATCCGAAGCCTGGGTAAAGATGTCTGCCATGGCCCGCTCAGCCACGGTCACGGTATTCCAGTCCATGAGATCATTCATAATCGCATTGCGGGTGTTGGCGTCAGCCGCCGCCGCAAGATCCGTCAAATAACGGTATTCGGTGTTCGTGGTCCAACCCTGTTGCAGGTTGTCGAGCATCAGCTTAATGCTGTTTTGGTCAAGCTTGCCCCGCAGTTGGGCCGGTTGTATCCCCTGCGTTTTGAGTTCGTCGAGAAAGTGCATGGTCGCTTTGTCATCACTGAACCACTTGCCCGACATTTCACGGATATAGCTGTTGACTTGGGCTGCTGGGGTATCGGCCTTGACCATCCAGGCCAAAATGCGTCCGGCCCGGTCGGGGCTCAGTTCGCCATTGATGCCCTGTGCCATGCGGTTGGCCTTATTGCCATCTAAGCGAATTTCGCTGAGCATACGGTTAAAGTTTTTAAAGTTTCCCGTCCGCTGCGCATCCTTTTGAGCATTTTCAATAATGTTAAAAGCCAAATCTTCGAAGCGGCCACGGGTAAAGCCGTCAAACAGGGTGGCCACCATCCGCCCTTGGGTGACCGGGTCTTTTTCGACCCCAGCCAAATATTCCATCACTTTGGCTTCAGAAAGGTCGGTGCTGTTTTCTTCTAACAACCAGTTCAGCGCCCCAGAGGTTTCACCCCAGGTAATGCCCGAGTCGAGCGATTTAAACAACTGCAAACGCACATCTGAGCCCAGCATTTGCAAAGCCCGCTCAAATTGCTGCTTATCCTGCCCATAAGTCAGAAAAATCTGATTGACAAAGCTCTGGCTGACATTGTCGCCACTGAACCACCGCTCAGAGGTGCCGCCCATCAGGCCTTTTAAAGCGGTCTGGGCTTCAGCGATGCCAATTTTGCCTTCAGCCCCAAACTGTAAAATGCGGTTGGCCACGGCTCCGGCCAAGTCGCGATCGACCACATCGCTCTGATCGTCAGTCACATAGGCAATCTGGCCATTCCCCTGGTGGACGCCCACTTGCCCAAGCACCTGCTGGACCCCAGCCATGCCCCCATAAGATGCATTAATGCGGGCCAAACCTTCGCGCATTTGTGCACCTGTTTCAGCCCGGATAATGTCGCGGTCGACCACTTCTAAAATCTCTTGGTCTTGTAATAAGCTGAACTCGGTGGCCACTTCAGCAACAGCTCCCATCAGGCCAGCCGCTTCGCCAAAACCGGGCGGCAACCCCACCGACAAACCATT
>DLGM01000134.1:0-893 GCA_002482705.1 Cyanobacteria bacterium UBA7694 | reverse complement strand
CCGCAATCCCGCGCGTGGTTGGGCTTGGGCGCAGTTCGTATAAAATCGGCGGTTTGCCCAGTTCGACGTTGGGATAATTCATGCCTGCGGCAATGCTGCCATAATAAGCGGCGCCGTAAACGGCAAAAGCGCGGCCCATCCCCGTTGAGATCTTCCCGGCTTTAGAGGCCAACATCTCACCAAATTTTTGCATCGCCTGAGGGCCATACTTGGTCGATAATTTGGTGACAATTTCTACCAGTTTGGTCTTGGCCGAGTCAGGCATCACCGTCCACGCGGTACCAAAGAAACCCATCAGGTTGTGGGCCGCATCTTTGCCCGCTTGCCAGCCACTGCTGGTTGGGGCAATCGGGACGGGGATGCCCATCAGCTCACCAATCCCGGCTTTAGACAGGGCGGCATCCACCACACTTCTTGATTGGATTTGAGCCCCGGCTTTATTGAGGCGCTCTTGATCACCCGAGGGGATATATTGCCCCCAGGTGTGGGTTTGTGTTCCGAAGGTATGAAGCTCTTGGGTCAGGGCACTTAAGCGTTGAAAACGTGGATCTTGCGTGACTTCGGTCAACGGGCGGGTTTGCCCATTGATAGTAACCGTCGTTTGGCGATTCCCGGCGGCTGTTTCAATCGCCTGTAGGGTACTGGCAAATTCTGGATCTGAACGCAGTTGTTCAATTTCAGCCAATACGTCTTTCATACGGGTATTAACAGGACCATCGGCCTTGAGCGCCTGTTCGTAGGTTTGTAATACGCGACGGTCCAAATTGGCAGCTTCTAGCGGTGCCAGCTCTTGACGGATCGTGGTTATTTGGCGATCAATGTCAGCCAAAACCTGTTGTTTGGTCATCACCTTGGGGCGACCCTGGTCATCATAACGGGTAATCTGGTTGGAG
>DLGM01000015.1 GCA_002482705.1 Cyanobacteria bacterium UBA7694 | reverse complement strand
CCGAGAGATATCATGCGCATTGCTCCTTGGTATTTTCCCCCTCAGTGTAACGAGTTTGTGGCATCGACGTCAGCAATCAGCTCTCAACGTACCTTATGTTCAGACCGCCACAGCACTGGGCTAGAGGCAATATTTTTGAGCGCTGGGTATCTGACGGCATATCCAGCGGTTTGATCAAAAATCAAGGCAAAAAAAGCCTCCAAAAGCAAATCATGACAGGGCTTTGCGCAAAGGAAAACAATTGACATCCAGAAAACCCTGTTGTTACGCTAAATATAACTAGTTCATATATTAATACTATTGGTTAAATCAATGCACCACCTTATCTGTAGCCTTTTTTTATCCCTCTTGGTGATGGGCTTGGCAAAGGCCGCTGGGGCCCAAGAAAACCCACCAGAAAGCATCCCCTATCGCATCCAACTCCCTGCCGCCAGGCAGGGTTTGTTGCCAGCGCTGATGAAAGCACCGCCCCGCACCGAAGACCAGTTGCCCCCCAAGGTCAATCACGCCGAACCCCTGTTTATCGACTTAATCCGCGACTTGGGAGCCCGCCAGGGGGAAGAGGAGTGGAATATCGGGATCGGCCTCACGGATGAGTCAAAACGAGACAACTACACCTTTCTGGTGGAGTATGAATGGGCTCCCATCGATCGCTTAGGGCTAGAAATTGAGCTACCCTTCACCTTTTATTCGTGGGGCAGTGGGGAAACCGCCGGGCCTAACCACCAGCTCAATGCCCTCAAAGCCGCCGCCCAATATACCTTTCTGGTCGAACCCGCTTGGCAGACCTCAATGGCGGTCGGATATATCCACGAATTGGAGCTGAACCCCTTTAGCCAGTGGGCCGAGGGCAAAGTCTTAAAGGGCAATTTATACAACCCCTTCTTTGTGGCGGCCAAAGCCTGGAGCCCCCACTGGCACAGCCTGATTTATACCGGCCCACGCTTTGAACAGGCCATTTCCGGGGAATGGCTGGGCAGCGATTATGAGATCAACACCAGCGTGCACTATATGCTGCCAGAAAGCCGAAACTTTGTCGGTATCGAGCTGAATCAAACCATGGGCCGCCATGGCTGGCAGATTGTCGCTCGCCCGCAAATGCGCGTCAATATTAACGACCAGTTATTGCTCGGTTTATCCGTAGGGATCCCCCTCACCCGCGACGAAGAGCGCCTGAGCACGTTTATCCGCCTCATTTATGAACCTCCCCATGCGGCTTCCGAACCGGCTCCCAGTTTGGATGCGGTCGAAGAACCCATGCTGCACAGCCAGTTTATGCCCTAAGAGTCGGTCAAGCCCCCTTCGGGAACCGCAAATCTGCTTTTTCCGAAGGGGATGCCCGACCCGCTAAAACACACGCCCATTCCCCCTAAAAAACCCGCCTCAGCCTTGATGCAGTGTGGTATGATGTTAGCCGTGAATTACACAGGGACAGCATTTATGAAAGAAACCATCGCCGCGACACAAGCAGAAGCCCTGCACAGCATCGCCGAGGCTGCCGATGAGGCCGCCGTCGATGCCCTGCGGGTCAAATATTTGGGTAAAAAGGGCCTGATCAAGGCTTTTTTCCAGCAAATGGGCAGCCTGCCCGCTGAACAGAAATCAGAAGCCGGGCAGTGGGTCAACAGCGCCAAACAAGCTGTTGAAACCGCTCTGGCCGAGCGCATTGAAGCCCTCAAAGCCAACCAATTTGCCGATTTGGGCAATAAAGAGTGGATTGATGTCACCGCCCCCGGTGTTCGCCCCACCCCTGGCCGCATCCACCCGATCACACAAATCCAGCAAGAGATTGAAGCCATTTTCCGCTCGATGGGCTTCCAGGTCTTTGATGGCCCTCAGGTTGAAGATGACCTGCACAATTTCCAAGCTTTGAACATTCCGCCGGATCACCCGGCCCGCGATATGCAGGATACCTTCTGGCTGACCAGTGGCCGCCTCTTGCGCACCCACACGTCCTCGGTACAAATTCGCGCCATGGAAAAGGTCAAGCCGCCACTGCGGGGCATTTCCCCCGGTCGCGTGTTCCGCTACGAGGCCACCGACGCCTCGCACGAGAACACCTTTTACCAGGTGGAAGGGCTGATGGTTGACAAGAACATTTCTGTTGCCCACCTCATTTATGTCATGAAGGTGCTGCTGCGCGAAATTTTCCAGCGCGAGGTCAAAATCCGCCTGCGTCCAGGCTTTTTCCCCTTCGTCGAGCCAGGCTTTGAACTCGATATCAGCTGCCTGATTTGTAATGGCGATGGCTGCCCGGTGTGCAAACACGAGGGCTGGGTCGAGCTGCTGCCCAGTGGGGCGATTCACCCGAACGTCTTAAAGGCCTGTGATATCGACCCCACTGAATACAACGGCTTTGCCTTTGGCTTAGGCCTCAACCGCCTGGTCATGATGCGCTACGGCATTGACGATATCCGCTATTTCCAAAGCGGCGACCTCAGATTCCTGGAGCAGTTCTAAGATGAAACTTTCACGCAATTGGATCGGCGACTATGTTGCCCTGACCGAAGAACCCAAACCCATGGGCATTCGCATGACCATGGCCACCGCCGAAATCGAGGGGGTTGAGCCCCACGGCGACGACTTTATTTATGATATCGACAATAAATCCCTGACCCACCGCCCGGATCTGTGGGGCCACTATGGCTTTGCCCGCGAAGTGGCCGCCGTGTTCCGNNCCAGCCGCTGCGGGCACTGGATCTCCTTTCTCTGGAAGGGTCCGCAAGCGATCCCTTAGCGGTCAGCGTCCAGGTGGGTGCCGATTTGTGCCCGCGTTACAATGGCCTGGTCATTACTGGCGTCAAGGTCGGGCCGTCCCCGGACTGGCTGGTAAAAAAGCTCGAAGCGGTGGGCGGTCGCCCGATCAACAATATTGTTGATTTGACCAACTTTGTGCTGTACGAGCTGGGGCAACCGATGCACGCCTTTGACCGCGCCAAGCTGCGCGGCGACCTTTTACAGGTGCGCGCTGCCCACGAAGGCGAAAGCATCAAGACCCTCGACGGTGGGGAACACACCCTCAGCGCCGGGATGCTCGTGATTGCCGATGCTGAAGGCCCCACGGCCATTGCCGGAGTCATGGGCGGAGCCGACAGCGAAGTGGATGAAACCACCACCACAATTGTGCTCGAATCCGCCAATTTTCACCCCACCCACGTGCGCCGTACCGCCGCCA
Source organism: Cyanobacteria bacterium UBA7694 (assembly GCA_002482705.1). Lineage (GTDB taxonomy): Bacteria > Cyanobacteriota > Sericytochromatia > UBA7694 > UBA7694 > UBA7694. Next base: position 788 of record DLGM01000015.1, on the reverse strand, counting down.
AGCTCGGCATTCGCACCGAGTCGTCGATGCGCTTTGAAAAGGGCCTCGATCCGGTGCATACGGAAGTGGCAATGCAGCGCTTTTGGCTGCTGCTCAAGGGGTTGTGCCCGGATGCCCAGCTTGTCAGCCCCCTGCACGACATTGACCGCGCTGACCGTACCCCGATTGTGGTGAACACTACCTACTCCTTCATTAACCGCAAGCTGGGCACCACCCTGCCGGAAGATGAAATTGCCGATATTTTAACCCGCCTGGGCTTTCAGCTCGCCAGTGGTGATGATGCCTTAACGGTCACGGTTCCTTCCTGGCGCGCAACCGGGGATATTTCGATCCCGGAAGATCTGGTCGAAGAAGTGGGGCGCGTGTTTGGGTATGACAATATCACGCCCCTGGCCCCGGAAGTGCCCCTCAAACCAGCCCTGCCCGCGCCGTTACATGCCCTGCAAAACCGCCTGCGCAACGCCATGAGCCGCCAACTGGGTTTTGTCGAGGTGTACAACTACGCCTTTGTCGGTGACAAGCTGCTCGAAAAAGTGGGCCTGAGTGCCGAGGGGCACTTGGCTCTGGCGAACTCGCTAGCCAGCGACCACAACCTGCTGCGCACCAGCCTGGTGCCCAACATGCTCAAAATCACCGCCGAAAATCTGCGCCATTATAAGCAGTTCCGCATTTATGAGCTGGAGCGCGTGTTCCACACCACTGAGCAGTCCCCGGATTTCCCCCACGAGTCGTTTGCCCTGTGCGGCCTGCTCTGTGACACCGCCTGGAAAGGGCAAAATTTTAGCGCT
>DLGM01000046.1:3341-5305 GCA_002482705.1 Cyanobacteria bacterium UBA7694 | reverse complement strand
TACCCCGCGTTTGCTTTACCAGTTGCTGGCTACGCGCCCGCTGCCCTCTGAGCTGCACATTTGGTTCAGTGACGAGCGCTGTGTGCCGCCTGAACACCCGGACAGCAATTTTGCGATGGCGTGGGAAGCTTGGCTTCAACACGTGGATTTGCCGCCGTCCCAGATCCACCGCATGCGGGGGGAAGATCCCCCCGAGCAGGCGGCGGCGGCTTATCGCCAAGCGCTGCAGAACGATTTGCCCAATGGGGCTTTTGACCGGGTTTTATTGGGCATGGGCAACGATGGCCATACGGCTTCGCTGTTTCCCGGGCAAACCGCCGCTCTCCAGGCCCAAGTGGACTGTATTGCCACCTATGCCCCGACGGGCCAAGCCCGCTTGAGTTTGAGTTTGACCTGTCTCAACCGCGCCCGCTCGATTTCGGTATTAGTGACGGGCCCAGATAAGGCTGTCCGCGTGACCGAAGCCTTGACGGATTCCCAGCAGGCCCTCCCCATTCAGGGCCTGACCCATGCAACCTGGTGGCTGGATCGGGCTGCCGCTCACCATTTACCCCAAGGAGATCCCAATGTCGCCAATCACTGATCCCCAAATTCACATGGGCCAAGCCCGTTATCACCAGCAACGCCATGAATGGGCCTTGGCGGAAAAATCTTATACCCAAGCGTTACAGCTCAACTTTGGTCTGGCGGAAGCCCATTTTGCCCTGGCAGGCATTTACCATCGCTCAGGGCGTTATCCACAGGCGGTGCGCCATTACCATACGGTGTTAGAGTTGACGCCCCGGGATGCGGTTCAGGCAGATGTCTTCTGTGCTTTGGCCCAGGTCTTGTACGATGCCAAACAGATCGATTTGGCGGAAGAAGCGTTGAAGCGGGCTCTGCATCTCAATGAGGCTCTTCCCCAGGCCTGGTTTTTATATGGGCATCTTCACCAGCAGCAGCAAAAATGGGCTGCTGCTGAGCGCTGTTTTAAGCAGGTGCTGGTACATTCCCAGACGCCGGAAGAAGCGTCTTCCCGTGTGGGGGTGCATCTCTTGCTTGCCCATTTGGCTTTGCGTAACCAACAGTTACCCCAAGCCCAGGAGTATCTGCGCGCTTTACCCCCGAGCCTTAGTTGGCAAGAGGCCCTTCTCTCTCCGGCTGGGTTTCAGCCCCGCTCCGCCTTAAACCAATGGCGTCTTCACTTACAGCAGATTGTGGCGACAATTCCTGAGGCGGAAACCCCCTTGCGCAATCCTTTGGAGTCGCTGTATGACCCTATCCTGGCGATTCGTCTGCAACCAGAGGCTGAACGCCGTATGTTATTAACGGCTTTGACACAGGTGTATCGCCAACTCCTGCCCGCCTTAGGGGAGGACACACCTGCACCGGATCCCGCTTTTCGTTTATTGCGGATTGGGGTCATGCTCAATAACGACGGCCCCCTTGGTCACGATTGGTTGCCGCTTTTACAGCGCCTGGGCCAGGATTTTGAACTGTTTATTCTCGGCGGAACCGGGTTACCCCCGCAATTGGCCGGGCAACGGGACATCTTTTACCAGCCCCTGTCCGGTGTATTGGCCCAGCAACTGGAGCAGGTACGCGCTCTAGAGTTGGATGCCCTCTTGTATACGAGCTTGGCGACCCTCCCGCCGCTGTTATTGGCCCAAGCCCGCTTGGCCCCCCTTCAGGCGCTGTTGCCCGGTGGTTTGCACACCAGTGGCAGTCCGGCGATGGATATTGTCTTTCTGCCTGAGGCTTTTCAGGACAGTGATCCTGAGCTGTTTAGTGAAAGCTTGGTGTATCTTCCCGGTGCTCCGTGGGGAGCTGCTTCACTTCCGGCCCCCAGTCATGGGCCTGAGAGTTTTCGCTTCCCGGAAAATGCCAATCTCTACCTGGCTCCCGTGCGCTGGAGCCATTGTGCCCCGGAAATGCTGACCTTATTTGCGCTGATTGCGGAACGGGACTCACAAGCGGTGTTTTTG
>DLGM01000046.1:213-3316 GCA_002482705.1 Cyanobacteria bacterium UBA7694 | reverse complement strand
GGTCCAACCGACCCATGATCCTGCTTTGGATCGCCAGACCTTGGCGACGATTCCCCCTGCGGTGGCCGACAAAATCCGCATGTTGCCGCCCTTGACCCAGCCCCAATTTTTGAGTTTGCTGGCGGCCTTGCCCGTGGTGCTGGATACTCCAGGCACGGGACTACAGGGTTTGGCGGCCCTCTGTGTGCGTGCTGGAACGTCGATGGTCACTTGCCCCGGTACCACTCCCGACAGCCGCATCAGCGCTTATTATTTACAACAATCCGGTCACCCAGAATGGGTCGCTGCCAACCTGCCCGAGATGGCTGACATCGCCGTACAAGTGGCGCAAAATAAAGCTCAGAGCACAACGCTCCGGCAAAGTTTGCCCCATGCCGAACTCGACGGTATTACGGCTTTTTATCCCGCCTTGCGGGATTGGTTGCGGGCTCATTTTTCCAGTGACCCCCATTCCGTGGAGGTGATATGAAGATTTTACCGATGTCTTTGGGAGCTGTGCTGCTCGTGCTGTTGAGTGCTTGCCGTCCTCCCGCCGAATCCCCAACGTCCGATTTGCAGCGCCTGGAATATTATCTGCGCTGGTCGGCTTCGCGTTTTGAGCAAGAGCATCCCCAGCGTCAGAGCTGGTTAATGCCCCCAGCCCATGCGGAGCTACCCCCTGAACACCAGCGGGCGTTCTCTCTGCGTCTGACCTTTGATCATGGCAAAAAGCAGGTTGTAGCCCTGTGGCAGTCGCGCATGGTCACCGATGCTGAAACCTTCCAGCGTCAAGAGCGTACCTATGGAGATAAAACCTACGATGGCATGATGGCTGCGCTGAATGCCAATCCCCTCACCTGTGAACAGCGGGTGGAGCCCGGTTGGGCTGGACCCTCCCCAGAAATGTTGCGTCTCACCACCCCCCAAGGCGAAACCGTCTTTTATGCTGGTGGCCCCAATGGCCCGGATGGGCCTGATGAAGCCTTGAGCAAACGGGGGCTGCGTCGCTATTTGTGCGGGCGCAACCTGATGGGCGAAATTGAAAAGTTACGCGCTGATCTCAGCAGTTCAGCGCCGCTGGAAAACATTCCCTAAGGGTTCATGTGGTAGACATCTTTCAGGGCGTATACCTGTTCTTTCCAGACCTTTTCAAACCGTTCTGGGTTGACCACCGGCTTGGCAATCATGCGCTTGGCTAAAATTTGCTGGCGCGTGGTGCTGCTGGTTTTGCTGTAGAGTTGTAAAGCGAATTTTGAGAAGTCGCGGATCAGCACATCAAAGATCTGGTCGAGCAGGGCATCATCCAGGTGCAGGGCATTTTCGAGGATCAGCTGGCCATAGACCACCAAGGTAAATAGTTCGCCGACAATCAGTAAAAAGTCGATGTCTTTGATCTGTTCGGGGGTGGGCCCGGCGAGCAAAAGCAACTGCTTAAAGCGGGCAATCTGTTTGCGGAAGACGCGCACATTGGGCAGGTCTTTGCTGGCATAGGCCAGACGGTAGTCGTGAAAGCGGATTTTGCTCAGGCCTTTGGTGGTGCCTTGGGCGAACAGGAAGTCGTCATTGCGGGCTTGGGTGGCCCGTGGGATGGGGCCATATTCCTGCGGGTTAAAGAAGTAGTTCTTCTTAAACTTGATAATCAGCGCCATATTGACATGCACAGTGCCCTCAAGCTTGGGCAGGCCGCGAATGTCGCGCACGGCCATGTCAAAGAAGGTGCTCTTTTCAAAGCCTTTGGCGGCAATCACGTCCCAGAGCAGGTTCATGACCTCTTCGCCCTGGGTCGTGACCTTCATTTTCACCATTGGGTTAAACAACAGGTAGCGGCGGTCCTGGGGCGAAGCGCTGCGCAGATAGTCGAGGCTGCGCACACAAAAGGCACGCATGGCGACCAGACGGCAATAGGCATCCATAAACAGTTGGCGGATATGCACAAAGTCGGTGACATAGTGATCAAATAGGCGACGGTGGGCAGCATGGTTCATGGCTTCATAAAAGGAATGGGTACACATGCCCACAGCAGCCCAGCCGAGGTTAAACTTGCCGATATTGATGGCGTTGAGCACGTCATCCCAAGCTTGCGCCCCTTGTGACAGGATCTCGGCGTCCGTGATCGGATAATCCTTGAGTTCAAACTCGGCAATATAGTTCTGAGAATTGACCAGATTTTGCAGGCAGTGGTAGTTTTCATGCTGGGTTTGCACCACAAAGAAGACAAATTCGCCCGTATCAGAGCGCTTGCCAAAGGTGGACACAAAGGCGGCCTGATTGCCGTTGCCGATGTAGTATTTGCGGCCATTGGCCACATAGGTACCGTCTCCGGTAGGGGTCAGGGTCATGTCGCTGGCGTATAAATCGGCCCCGTGTTCCTTTTCTGAGACGCCAAAGGCAAAGATTCCGCCCTCTTGCAGGTATTGGGCGGTCCGTTGTTTGACCTGCTCATTTTTGCTCATCCAAATGGGGCCAAGCCCCAAAATGCTGACTTGCCAGGTGTACCAATAAGAGGTGCTGTAAAAGCCCAAAATTTCGTTAAAGGCACAGATGCGCAGGCTGTCCCAGCGGGCGCCTTCGGCTCCATAACCGGATGGGGTCAGCAGGGTGGCAAAGGCCTGACTGTCTTTAAAATAGGCCAGAATATCGGCGTACCAGCGCCGCTCTTGGTCGTCTGCTTTAATGCGGGACAGGCCCTTGTCTTCAAAGAAGCGAATGCTTTGTTTCATCAGGGCCTGGCTGGCCGGGTCAAGTTCCGAAAAGCTCTCTGTGAGCGGGTGCAAAAGGGCCATGAATCTCACCTTTACAAAATTGCAGTTGTTACAGTATAGCCACAGACGGGGCCGTAGGGGCAGAACATCTTCTGCCCCGGCCCCTACGGCCCCCCGGCCCCGGCACGAACGCGTTATACTCATCTAAAAACACCGGAGCAACACCATGGCATCTGATACTGCGTTTGTGAATGGCATTGTCGCGCAGCTCGAAGCACTGGGCGACATCACCGCCAAAAAACTGTTTGGGGAATGGGCCTTATACCATCAGGGGCGGATTGTGGCCGTGATGGCTGATAACCAATTGTTTGTCAAACCCACCGCCGGGGGGCGGGCCTTTATCGGTAACCCGGAAGAAGCCG
>DLGM01000046.1:0-187 GCA_002482705.1 Cyanobacteria bacterium UBA7694 | reverse complement strand
GAACCCCGGTGCCAAGCCCAGCTTCCGCATTGATGAGCGGCGCACCGATAGCGTTTGGTTGACCACCTTGTTGCGCATTACCAGCGATGAACTTCCACCCAAGCCAGCCAAAAAAACCACGAAACGCAAATAATGATGGCCGATGTCTCAAGGCTTATCATTTGGATGCGGTCTGGCTTGCTAAATT
>DLGM01000382.1 GCA_002482705.1 Cyanobacteria bacterium UBA7694 | reverse complement strand
ATAGGCTTCGGCGTAATCGCCGTGGGGTTGGGAGGGAAAACGCCACGGGGCGTTGGCCAACGGGCGCTTGGCAATCACGCCCAGGCCGCGCGCCACGGCTCCCGGCAAACGGTCGCGCAGGCTGGCCTGATCCGCCACATTGACCGAGCACTGTACGCTGCCAAAGGCCCCCGACTGCACGGCCCAGTCCAAGGCTTCGTTTTCGCCAGAATAGGCCGCGACGCGAATTTTACCGGCCTGCTGGGCCGCATGCAGGGCTGCGATCACTTCCCCATAGGCCAAGGTGCCCACCGGGCAAGAATGCAAATGCACAATGTCGAGGTAATCGGTGTGCAAAGCCTGTAAGGCGGCATCAATGCCCGCAGTGATACACGGGCCGGTCCAGTCGGCGTAACCGGGAATGCCATAACCGACCTTGGTGGAAATCACCACCTGGTCGCGTTTGCCCCGCAAAGCTTGGCCTAAGCGCTGCTCGGAGTGATGATAACCCTTGGCGGTGTCAAACAGGGTGACGCCCGCATCCACCAGGGCATGAATCAGGTATTCAATCGCCGCCGCGTCCTGGCCGTCGCCGCCAATGTGCCCGGCCCCAAAACCCAGGGCCGAGACCTGTAAACCGGTGTTGCCAAATGCTCTGTATTCCATGGTGTTGTTCCCCCTGCTACAGCATAACGCAACCCCGAATAAATCGTTTCAGGCTCACGTCTTTGATAATGGGGATAGACATTTGAAAGCAAAAAAATGATATTGGTTTTAATCACTGACACAGCCCCGATCAGCTAGAGGAGCCCGGTATGTCCGCTGCCATCATGCTAGCATGAGTAGATTTGTTGCCCACGGCCTTGCAAATCAACCGTCACACCGGAATTTTAGAAGCGGTGTTGCCCATGGGTTACCCCACCATTCCCCAGTGGCCGTCCCCGGCCATGAACGGCCACCAGCTCATTCTTCCCCGCCATGACGGGTATGTGTATGCCTGGGATGTATTACAGCAAAAACTCCAGTGGCGCTTGTATTTAGGCACCCCTGAAGAAGCCGGGAAAACCTTTCCTGTAACCAGTCAAACACCCGACTGGATGCCCGCTTATGGAGACGCCATTTATACCTCGCCCGCGATTGGCCCGGACGGCAGCATCCTGGTAGGAGCCAATGGTTATCTCTATCGTATTGGACAAAAATAAACTCTGTTCAGACAAGCACGAAGAGGAGTTTTTCAGTTGTAAGCTTTAAACAAACAAAAACTAACGCTTAAAAATAATAGGCTAAAAACTAAAGATTCATCCAATGATTTAAACCATTAAAAACAATGATTTGACAAAAACAGGAGGCACGGCTTAAGGTCGGGATAGAGTTTCTCAGCAACCTGCAAGGAGGATTTCGAAATGCAGATATCCCGAGAAATTGCCCAGCACAGAGCTTTTGAGCTCAATATTATTCGCACCCTCGCCATTATGTTTATGGTGTCGGGTGTACTCAAGTTTTCTGGGCACCCCATGCTCAGTGAAGCCTTTGTCCGCTGGGGTTACCCCGTTTGGTTCAGTTATTGTGTCGGAGTGATTGAACTCAGCGCTGGTTTGATGCTGCTCTCTCCGCGCACGCTCTTTTACGGCGGTGTGTTACTGAGCCTACAAATGTTTGGGGCTTTTTTCACCCATATTGTGCACGGCGAAGCCGTGATCGCCGTATTGCCTTTGGGCCTGATGCTCTTAATGGCGCAAATTGTGCACCATAACAGCACCCCGATTGTGGCCAAGATGGATCGGCTGTTGAAGTGGTATGAATTAGACGGCAAACGCCCTCAATAGCTTGCAACCGAACTTGGCACCCAAGCCCGCAGGCAGGCCTGCGGGCTTTGCTACGGTCTAGCCCAACGCAGTCGCTCAGCCCTGCGAATCGGTGTCGCGGTGAACAGTGGCCATGTCAAAAGCCGGGAGGCAAATGGCCACATATTCAGCGCCCTCGGGCTCCGGGCTGCTGTAGCGCACCCACTCACCGGGCGCAGTGATCACCGCTTGCCCGGCACGCACTTCTAGGGGTTCACCTTCGGTTTCAATCCGCACCATGCCCTTCAGGACAACGGTGATCTCCTGGAATTCCGGGCGCTGCCCCGGCTCTTCCCAGCCCGGCGGCGAAATCATGTGGGCAACGCTGGTATGCGTGTGCCCGGTATTGACCTGTCCCACATATTCACGAATTTGTTTTGGGGGTTCACCAGGGGCGGGAATCAGGGTGGGGGCGGGGATGAGAGTAGGCATATACAACTCCTCGGGATCAAGATGGATTCAGCATAACGTGAAAAGGGAGAAGGCAACAGACAACACAAACGGACAACTTAGAGGCTAGAAACAATCTTGTAATTTACACTTTTTCCGATTAAGATAATGAAGATTGTTATTGGAGTTTTGTATGCTTTTAACGCTGACGCTCAACCATCCCGATGCCCCCGACCTGGGCTATTTATTGCACAAACATCCCGACCGGGTCCAGCAGCACCGTTTGCCCTATGGCACAGCCCATGTATTTTACCCGGAGGTGACTCCCACCCGATGTACCGCCGCCCTGCTCATGGAGCTTGATCCGGTTGAATTAGTTCGCACCCGCAAAGGGGTCCAAGAAGGTTTTCCCTTAGAACAATATGTCAATGACCGCCCCTATGTGGCCTCCTCGATGCTCAGCGGCGCGATTTCCGATGTATTTGGCACGGCCTTGAATGGCCGCTCAAAAGAACGCCAGGCCTTGGCCGATACGCCCCTCAACTGGGAAGCCCACTTAGCCGTTGTGGCCAGCCGAGGGGGTGCCCCGATGCTAAGCCGCCTGTTTGAACCCTTGGGTTATCAGATGGAGCTGACCCACCACCCCTTAGATACCCAATTCCCCGAGTGGGGGGCGGGCCCTTATTACAGCCTGACCTTGCGGCATACGCTGCGGCTGAGCGAGTTGTTAAGCCATCTGTATGTCCTTTTACCGGTGTTGGACAATGCCAAACATTATTGGGTCGGCACCGACGAATTACAAAAATTGCTGGAAAAAGGCGAAGGCTGGCTGGCGCAACATCCCGATAAAAAGCTGATCACGGAACGTTACTTGCGCTTTAAGCCCAGCCTGACCCGGGCCGCCTTACAAGCCCTGTGTGAAGAAGACGATCCAGAAAGTGTAGACATCGAAGGCACCCGCCATGAAGCCCAGCTAGAGGCCCCTTTGAGCCTTAACCAAACCCGCCTGCAGCGCATTGCTGAATATCTCAAGCAACAGGCCGTACAGAGCGTGGTCGACTTGGGCTGCGGAGAAGGTAAACTCTTAAAATTACTCATGGCCCAACGGCAACCGCATACCCTGATTGGCGTGGACATTTCCCAGCGCACATTGGAAGCAGCCCACCGCAAACTGCGCATCGAGCAGATGTCGCCGCAACAGCGCCAGCGCCTTACCTTACTTCATGGTTCATTGCTCTACCGCGACCCGCGTTTGCAAGGCTGCGAAGCAGCGGTCGCGATTGAAGTGATTGAACATATTGAGCCCTATCACGTCGAGTTAATGGCCCGGCAATTGTTTGGGGAATTACAGCCAAGACTGGTGTTGGTCAGCACTCCCAACCGCGAATACAACGTGCTTTTTGGCATGAATCCACAACAAATGCGCCACAGTGATCACCGCTTTGAGTGGACACGCCAGGAGTTTCAGGCTTGGGGGCAGCAGTGCGCCCAACGCTGGGGTTATAGCGTGACCTTTGAAGGCATTG
>DLGM01000473.1:3676-4974 GCA_002482705.1 Cyanobacteria bacterium UBA7694 | reverse complement strand
ATATCAAAGCCTTCCAGTACGACATTGTCTGCAACGGCATCGAGCTGTCCTCCGGGGCGATCCGCAACCACCGCCCAGAAATCATGTATCGCGCCTTTGATATTGCCGGTTACAACGAAGAACAGGTCAATGAGCGCTTCGGCGGCATGATCTCGGCACTCAAATTTGGTGCACCGCCCCACGGCGGCATTGCCCCCGGTGTCGATCGCATTGTCATGTTGCTGCTTGACGAGCCCAATATCCGCGAAGTGATTGCCTTCCCCATGACCCAAAACGCCCAGGATCTGCTCATGGGTGCGCCCGGTCACGCCACCGCCAAACAGCTCGAAGAGCTGCACATTCGCATTGTTGAGCCGCCCAAACCTGCGGTTTAACCCCTCCGGGGGCTGGGTGCCAGCCCTTGGATACGTTATAATCAGGGCATGAAAAGTTTCATTGCCCTGCTTTTATTGGTCGCCTGTACCGCCCCAGCCGCCACCCCAGAAGCTGGAAGGGCTCCGGTCAAAACCCAAGCTTTACCTCCCAATGCTAACGGGGGCGGGCAGTACAGCCAACTGTTAAAAACCCTCTCTTGCCCAGCCGATCAAAAGACCTATGGCAGTTATGCTGACACGGGCTATTTTAAAGCGATGCAATGGTGTGGGCAGAATGCCCCCGCCGGGCACTGGGTCTATGTCGCCCCCAACTGGTATATCTGGGGTAAAAAGACGGCTCCCCCTAGCCTCAGCCCGGCACAAAAGGCCTCGGCCCGAGGCAAGTACCGCACCCTGCTGGCTAAGGTCAAGTCGTGTGAGCAGGCCCAAGACGACACAACTTACGCCAGCGACAGTGACGCGGGATATTATGATAAGGTCAGCTACTGTGGGCAAAGTTTCCCGGCCGGGTACTGGGTGTATGTGTCGCCCGAGTGGCACATCTGGAAAGACAAAGACCTGAAAGCGATTGGGTATAGCAGTATCCAAAAGCCCGTCAAACTCACAAAAACAAATGTCAACCTAACTTTTGAACACAAAACCGCCCACCAAGATTGGGCCCGCACCAATTTGGGTTATGTGGCCCAGTCCTTGCAGGATCTGGAAGATTTTACCGGCATTCCCTACCCCGGAGCCAATCCCTACCCGATTGAAGAACGTCCAGACCTCGACCTTTTGGGCAAAGCAGGCCCCAGCGGCATGTTTCTCAAGTCACCGCCAGCGGGTACCCCATGGACATTTTTGCACGAGGCGGTCCATATCTGGAATGCCGGGCACGAACCCGCCTGGGTGCGTGAAGGTCTCGCTAACTTCTTATCTTTCCTG
>DLGM01000473.1:3007-3662 GCA_002482705.1 Cyanobacteria bacterium UBA7694 | reverse complement strand
ACAAGTATCCGTTTGTGGGCCAGGAAACCTACCCAGTCCTGATTGCCCAGTGGCAAGAAATCCAAAATAGCGACGAAGACTTACCTCTGGATGAGAACTATGACCACTTGCCCCAGGGCAAAGCCATGGCCTGGTGGGCGATGGTGTATGAGCGGTTTGGCCCCGATTTTATTCAAGCGGTCTTAAAAGCCACTGCCGCTGACGAAAAACTGGATATCCCAGAAATCGAAGCCCTGTTAAAGCAACGCGGCGTAAGTGATCCAGGCCTTTTACTAGATGGCTGGATTCGTCCGGGTAAATACCGCTTGCAGCGCAGCAGTGACTTGGGGCCCGTGCGTTATCCTTTACCGGACGCTTGGCCAAAACAATAAAAGCACCTAAAGAAAAAAGGGAGTATCCATGTCACGACTGATTGCCCTGGCAGGACCCATTGGAGTCGGCAAATCAACCCTGACGCGCAAGCTGGCCCAGCACTTCCAGTGTCAGGCCTTTTATGAGCACCTCGAAGACAATCCCTATTTGGCCGATTATTATGCGGGCAATACCGAAGTATGTTTTGAGATGCAAACCTACTTTCTGGCCCAGCGCACCGACCAGGCCCGGGCGGTCGAGCGCTTACTCAAAGCCGGAACCGACGTGGTGCTTGACCGCAGCA
>DLGM01000473.1:1145-2953 GCA_002482705.1 Cyanobacteria bacterium UBA7694 | reverse complement strand
TCCTGACGGAACGCCAGTACGAAACCTACCGCCGCCTGTTTTTTGCCGTCACCGACCTATTACACCCACCCGATCTGATCATCTATTTGCATGCCCCTACCGAACGCCTGCTCGAACAAATCGAGCAGCGCGGCCGCCCCTACGAAAAGGCTATCGACGCCACCTATTTGGGGCAAATCAACCAGCTCTACCAGCAATGGCTCGAACGCCTGCACCAAGGCCCCACCCACATCCCCTTTATTGCCATTGACGTCAGCACCACCCAGCTTTTGGAAGAAGATTTTGAACCCTTTTGCCAAGATTTGGAGCAGCGCTGGGGCCAACGATAACCGCTGAAGATAAACAGAAGTTAAACTAAGCTTTCCTTCAGTTTGGCACTGTAAGCGGGGATAAAACCTGTATGCAAGTTGCGCAACGTCCCCTCACTCTCACAGCTCCCCCTGTGCTTCGGCCCCAGCCCGGAGGCGCTGCCACCGTGCCCGGATACGCCCCCCTGCGCAGTGGCGACCAACTGGTATTGAGCAAGGGCCTGAACCGCCCAACCACACCTCCCCCCCTCAAACAACAGGTCGCCCGCTGGGTGTCCAATACCGCCAACAAACCGCTGCTTGATCACTTCCGCAGCTTTGCCACCAACCCCACCCACCAACCCGTGGTTGCAGCCCTTTACAACCGCTTGCAGCAGAGCCCGGCCCCCAGTTTCAAAACCCTCGAAGCACTGGCCCTGGATATGACCGACAAAACCTATGGTCGCAGCCTCAAGCCCGCCCGCCAAGCTCAAATTGCCTATGAAGCCCTGATTTCCGTCGCCATTGAAAAAGGCTTCCGGGATCCGAGCTTTTTCCGGGGCGAAAGCGACAAGGTCCTACATTATTTAGCCAGCGCCATTATTACCACCCAAGCCTACCAAACCCTGCCCCTCGATGATGCAGAGAGCCGCCCAGGAGCCTATTACACCGCCCACACCTTGGGTTACCTCAAAGAAGCTTTTAGCATTCCCTTTAGCCACGAAGACATGGTTGCCAACGAAGCGGGCATTGACGCCGCCTTAAAAATGATTACCACCCTGCGTCACCAGCGTCAAATCGTCGGCATTCCGGCCGTCATCGCCTCAGGTCAGAGCTAAACCTCCGACCTAAAAAACGACCGGTTGTCCCGCGACTGCGTGCCAAGTTTGAGCGCATCTTTATAGCGGCGAATGGGCTCAAACTGATCCCAAGCCGCACGGATGGGATGGCTCGCGGATAACTGAGAAATATCCGTCAACAGCAGCCCCAAGGGGCAAGATTCACTGCGCCAGCCCCAAGGCGTAAGGACAGCCCCGGCTGGATATACTTGTGAAACCCAAGCCTGATCCTGAGCATCGTAAGCCATGACCCAGTGCAATAACTGGCTTTTCTTTGATCCGCTGCGATACGTTTCATACACTTTGCGCTCGATCGGATCAATAAAGGTCCCCAATAGTTGACTGGTTTCCTGAAAATCAGGAAAAAAACCTTCGGGAAAGCTGAGGTTGCGAAAGACAAACAAAAAGTAGGCTTCCCAGAAGGCGCGTATTTTAGCTTGTAACTGTTGTTTATCAACTCCGTTTTCCCATTGCTCGGTAATGCTGCGCAAGCGTTCGACCAAGTTGGGAATCGTGCGCACCTGGTATTCTCCCTGGGCATCCGGGACATAAATCCTGAGCGCCTCTTCATCGAGTTCCACAAAACGCTCCGGGCGCAACAGCGCATCCCCGGAAGCATGCTCGCGCAGGACAAAGGCATAATGGCTGAGAATATCTTGCAAACTGCTGGTGGCCAGCTTCA
>DLGM01000473.1:0-1103 GCA_002482705.1 Cyanobacteria bacterium UBA7694 | reverse complement strand
AGGCACCAAGGCCGGAGTCGCCAGGGGTAACTTGTGCAGTTCGGCCTGAAACTGGGGAATAGCCTGCTCTAATTGTTGCTGGATCAGCGCTGGCGTTTTGCCCGGCAAAGCCAAGGGCAACTCGGCCAACAGGTGATTGAGTTGTGCATCTACGCGATATTCTGAGCGATCAGGCACACGGGCGGAAAGACAGCGCCAGTCGCGCCGCTGCGGAGTACGGGCCCACCCAACCAGAATAGGGTCTGTGTGGGCTGAAAAGACCACCGCCCATACCGACTGCGTCCCGTCCGGGCGATGGAATATCGCCGTCAGTAACCAACGTAAGCCTCCTAGAGTGGCCGTATGCGTCCACTCCAGCTCAAGGGGCACCATCAAGCGCTGAATCCAATCGATGCGGGGATGCTGATGAATTTCTTGCAAATAGCCGCTGATCCGTTCTGGATGGGGGAAGTCAAGGCGCAGCTTATAATTTTCCAGACGGTTGCTTTCGGCAGTACGAACCGTCAAGAGATAAAAATCAGCGTCATCACCCCCATAATACGTCAAACCATCCACCCATAATTCGCTAAACGCCCCCACGACAGGCAAAGGTTGACCGTGCAGAATCTCATCGGTCAAGACCTTGATATGGCGCTGTTGGAAAGCAGCCAAACGGTCGCTGCGCGCGGGGATAAAGCGGGAAATCATCACCGGCTGGCCCGGTCGCAGTGCTTGACTGGGCACAAAGATATAGTCGGTATTTTGGGTTGAAATCACCACTTCAGCCTCGTGATTAAAGGCCACAGCCACCACTGGCGAGGTATACAGTTCACCACACTGAAAGGGTTTGCCAATCATAACCGGGGACGTTATCGCCCCATAATGTATATCCACCTCCGGGCGCTGGATGTTGCGCTCCGTTGGGGTCGACTCAAAACGCAGGCGTTTGCGAATGGTGCCAAAACGGCCCGGTTTCAGAGCTGCCTGCAGCGCCGGGTCAAGGGGGCGGTGAAAGACAATATCCTGACCTTGATTGAGCACATCAAAGTGGAAATCACGGTAAAAACTGGTCATTGCACGGGGATCATAAGCTTCCGTGGGTGGTGCGGACGGCGGTGGTTCGG
>DLGM01000005.1:1733-2560 GCA_002482705.1 Cyanobacteria bacterium UBA7694 | reverse complement strand
CCTGTGGAGATGGCGGTACAGACCCCATCGTTAACGTGATTCGCAGCAGCCAGGTGCGGACGGTGCGCCGCTTTAATTTGACGGCCAATGATGCACCGGATATGGTGGTCGTCAGCGTTGAAAACCCCATTTTGGCTCTGCGTGACTGGACCTTAAAAAAGTTTCTAACCCAGGAAGGCACCCACAAACATCTTTTGCCCCTCTTGGAAGAGGAAAAAAAGGCTGCTCCAGCAGCTCCCAAACCGAAAAAGCCTGTTGCTGCTTTTGATGCCTATCAGCCTCCCCCGATTGACCCGAAGCTGTGGGACCAAATTGACGAAGATGCTTCAGAAATCGATTTGCCTGAAGAGGCTGAAGATGTCATTGCCGATCTGATCAACTGGGCTTTTTATCGTGCGACGCTGACCAATTTGCACATTCACCCGGAAGAATTTAAAAAGCTCAAAACCATGGCTAAAGGTTTGCGTCAGGCGCTGCGCACCAAAAAAGTGGTCAAGGTCAGTTTGCTTGGGGTGCTTGAACAGTATGACTTTGAAACGCCCTTGTCCCGTGCTTCGGTGCTTGAAGCTTTGCAGCATTACCGGCGTACCAAACGCCCGCTCAAGCCTGAAGAGTTCTGCCCACTCTGTAAAACGCCTATGGAAGGTAAACAGGACCCGGTATGCCCGGACTGTGGTTTTTGTTTGGATGACCCGGATGAGCGTGAGTTTCGCAAACAGACCTCTGCTGAAGCGGGTGCCCGCTTATTTCCGGGGCAAATGCTCTTGCCTTTGGCGAGTCACGGCAAAATTGTCCTGATGAACCTATGGCGCGAAGTACTACAGGTC
>DLGM01000005.1:0-1712 GCA_002482705.1 Cyanobacteria bacterium UBA7694 | reverse complement strand
GGCCATCCAAGTGTGACACTTGGATGGCCCATAATGGCCAGTGCCTGCACCTTGCCGAATCTCAACCTGTTAGTGGCCGATAAGGGCAATCACCGTTTGGTGAGCTACAGCCCTGAGGGCAAAGAAGTCTGGAAAGCCCGCTTGGCGCTGCGCAATCCCTGTGCCGCGACTTGGTACCTTAACGGCCAAGATTTGCGTTATATTGTCGTCGATCAGGGCAATGACCGTGTCTTGGAAATTGACCCAGATGGCAAGCACCACCGCCGTTATCCCGGCTTAAAAACGTCTGAGAACATGCGTTTGAAGGGTCCCACTGATGTACAGCGCACGCCGCAAGATACGTGGCTGATCACCGATGCGGGCAATCGCCGAGTTCTGGAAGTGGGAGCCAAAGGCGAGGAAGTTTACCAGCTTGGGCCGGATCATGGCTTGCAGCAGCCAGTGTTTGCCCGGCGACAGGCCAATGGGTATACGCTGGTGGTGGATCAGGGGCAGCAGGCGGTGCTCGATTTTTCCCCGGAGGGTGAGCAGTCCTTAGCGGTGCCTTACTGGCCCCCCCCTGCGGAGTTTGGTATTGCCCCCAATACCCCCTTTGAACTGGTGCAGGTGATTCGCCTCCACAATGGCGAACTGGTGCTGCTCAGCGCTACCCACTATCTCCAGCTCAATCTGCGCCAGGAGCGCATCCGTTGGGCCGGGCCCCTGCCAGAAGTAGCCCATTTGGCCAGCAAGCGCGGGGTTGCGTTTGGCATTGCCAATGTCTCTGAGCGCCGTGAAGCCCAACTCAGTGAAATGGGGCAACAGTTGCAGCAATTTGAAGCTTTGGCTGGGGCGACCCCCGAACAATTGCGTGCCCTGGCGGAAGGTCTGACGCCTTTAAGCGTAGATGCCGGTAAATGGATTCTGCGCGAAGGGGAAACGGGCTTGGCCCTCTTTTTTATCCTAGAAGGACAGGTGCGTTTAACCCTGCCCGATGAAAAAGAAGCGGCGCTGATGCTCGAAGCGGGCAATATCTGTGGGGAGCAATCGATTGTGCCGGGCAATACGGGGGATGCCCGGGCTGGCATCAAGGCCGAAACCCATGTGCGTCTGCTCCAGCTTGATCGCGGTACCTTTAAAAAAGTCGTGCTCTATTTCCCCCGTTTGCATGGAATAGTCCGAACCCTTGCCAACGAGCGGCAAATGATTCTGCGCCGTTTCCGCGACCGACGTATGGAGGCCATGAGTGATCATCTCAAGGCCAAACTGATGGCAACCCGCATCCGCACCTTTCCTTTGCTCAAAGGTGAAAAAGACGAAGTGTATGAAGCTTTTTCGACTGCGGTGCAGGCCCAGGCCTATATGCCCGAACTTGATGTGTTTGGGCGCGGCGAATCCGGGGGCACTCTCTATTTTGTCAGTGAGGGTTCGGTGGGCATTGTGCGCAAAGGGGAACGGCGCCCCGGCGTATTGCTCAGCGATGGTTCGGTCTTTGGGGAAATGTCGCTGCTGACTGGGGCCCCCCGCAGCAGCACAGTACGTACCATGGGTTATTGTAAGTTTTTCACCCTTGAACAACAGGCCTTTGAGGTTCTGCTGGGGCGCTTTCCCCACCTGCGCGAGAAGTTGCAAAAGCTGGCTGCCGATCGTGCCGAGCAAAACACCCAAGATTACCACCTCTTCCGCCAGCAGGCGGGCCTCGATTTACCCCGTCAGCCACGGGTTGAAACCTG
>DLGM01000403.1:39218-39394 GCA_002482705.1 Cyanobacteria bacterium UBA7694 | reverse complement strand
ATGGCAACTATGCCTATATCGACAATCTGATGGAAGCCAAAAAGGTCTTGGTGACCCAAATGGGCGGAACCCTCCACACCATTGCTAAAGACGTGAAGTTACAGCTCGAATTTAATCCCACCAAGGTGGCCAGACCAGAATATACAGGGCTGTGCCCTGCTCCACCGTGTTCACGT
>DLGM01000403.1:31031-39193 GCA_002482705.1 Cyanobacteria bacterium UBA7694 | reverse complement strand
AGACTTTGACAATGACGCCAAAGATGCCGGGGAGCTGGGCTCTGGGCATAGCGTCACCGCTCTGTATGAGCTGGTTCCCACCCAGGCCGGGGCAGCCACTGGTCAAGAACTGACCTATCAGCAGACGGCTACCAAACAGAGTGCCCATCTGACCTCTGACTGGCTGACTCTGAAGCTGCGTTATAAACAGCCCCAGGCTGAAACCAGTCAATTGCTGACCCGGACTGTACAGGACCGGGGCCAAACGCTGGCACAAATGCCTGCCGACTTCCGGTTTGCAGCCGCTGTAGCTGGTTTTGGCATGGTCTTGCGCAACTCGCCCCATCGTGGCGATTGGACCATTCCCCAGAGTAAAGCCTTGGCGGAAGGTGCTTTGGGCCGCGATCCCAATGGCTACCGCAAAGAGTTTTTAACCCTGCTGAGCCGGGCCCAGAGCCTTGATTAATTTCCTGAGATGAAGCGCACCGGCCCATCACTGCGTGGGACAACCACCAGATGGGCTGGGGCCGTTAACACCTGAATCACCATGCTCCCCTCCGGGGGAGTTTTTTCTTCGGTGACGACTTCAATCTGACCGGCACTTTGGCGCACTTCGACAATCCGTACCTGATATCCGCCGGTATTTTTTTCGCCCATAAAGACGGCGACCACCATCTCTTTGGTGAAATCGACTTCCGGGGCTCCGACATTTTCGCCCGTATGTTCCAGCCACAGGCGCTGGAAGCTGGCTTGATCGCGGGCGACCACTTGGCGGGGAGCGGTGACAAAACTATTGGAAACCAAAGATACATTGCGCATAGTCAGCAGAGTCCTTTCGCTGGTGGCAGTGAGTTTGCCTTCGGGGGAATAAAAACGAACCGGGTAGGCCGGCTTGGGAATAGTGGCAAAGACAAACGGCGTGGTGAACACCTGGGCGACAAAGTGCTCAGCAGGAGGGGGAACCTCTTGCAGATAAACGCTGATTGTTTTGGCTTCCGGGTCTTGCACCACACGGCTGATCTCAACGCGGTAACCGGCGGTATTGCGCCGCCCTAAAAAGGCGGCCACCAGGGCCTGTTTGCTGAAGTCAATTTGCGGAATCCCGAGGGTGGTGCCCGTGTGTTCTTTCCACAGGGTCTGGAGGGCTTTGGCATCCTGAATCAGCACTTCACGGCGATCGCGAATGCGGCTATTGACCGATTGCTGGATCACCGTTGGCTTGATCTCTTGGGTCGCTGCCAAGGCAGAGTACGGGAGCAGGCTACAAGCCAAGAGCATCAGCGCAAGCGTGGACTTTAACATACAGATATCCTCCGTGCAGTTAGCATAACATGGGGGCACTTTTGGCCCAGAGTTGACGGTAGTTGTGACCGGGATGAATTTGCCCCAGTACGGCGGGCCCAGAGGCTCCGGTGACGGCGGGCAAATTGCTGGGCAGATGAAACCAGGTGGCGTAGGCCAGCCCGGCAAAAGCCAGGGCTTCTTTGGCATCCGCTGAAATGCCCAGGCTGTCGTAGGGCAAAACCTGAGCTGGGGCCAAACGTGCTTGCAGCCCTGCCATCAGATACTGATTGTGGACTCCCCCTCCGCTGACGTAGATCTGTGCGGCGGGAGCGGGGAAAAACTGTTGGTAGGCCTGCACAATGCTCTCCAGGGTCAGGGCGGTGGCCGTTGCTACCATGTCAGCAGGAGCCAGCTCTTGGCTGCACCAGCGGGCATAGAGAGCATCTGTATAAGCTTGGCCAAAACGCTCTCGCCCGGTTGATTTTGGCGGAGGTTCGGCAAAATAGGGATCTGCCAAAAGGTGCTGAAGTTCATGGGCAAGGACCTGTCCCTGATGGGCCCATTGCCCTCCTTTGTCCCAGCGTTCTTGGCCGTGGGTGATCAGGGTGATTAAGCGATCAACCACCATATTGGCTGGGCCTGTATCAAAGGCCAGGATCTGCCCGGAAGGGGGATCAATCCAGGCTACATTCCCAATGCCGCCTAAATTTTGGAAGGCTACGGGTTGGGTTTGGTGACGCAGCAGTTGCCAGTCGAGCCAATGGGCCAGGGGGGCTCCCTGGCCGCCGAGGGCCATATCAGCCGGGCGAAAGTTGCTAATCGTGGTAATGCCCGTCAATTGGCTGATCATTGCCCCTTCACCAATTTGCAGGGTTGACCCAGGTTGATGGGGGGTGGGGGGGATATGCCACAGAGTTTGCCCGTGGGAGGCAATCAAATCAACTTGTTCAGCAGGAATATGGTGATCGGCCAAAAATGTTTGGGCAGCGCTGGCCAACCAGCGGCCTAAGGCCATGTTGAGGGCACAGAGGGTATCTACTTGGCTGGTGGCGGGCTGCATATGTCGGAGTAACTGGGCACGCAAATCGGAGGGAATGTCGCGGGTGGCAAAGGCTTCGACCTGGACCTGCAAGCGTTCATGCAACTGGAGGGTGGCCAAGCAGAGGTCAAGTCCGTCAAGGGATGTACCGGACATGAGCCCCAGTATGCGCAGAGGGGGAAAAGTCGCCTTAGAGTCAATCATCGTAATGCCTCCCGTTTATTTTATGATCGCATATTCTGAAGCCTTAAACCCTATTTAATCCTTTATTTATCTCATACCCAGTTATAAAATACACCGACCTGGGTATACAAAAATCACCTTCAAATATCTCCCCAAGGAGCATCATGCCATGGTTTCGCCCGGTTCTTCCGAGCCTTTTTCTGCTGTCAAAAATCAGTCTCTGAGAGCGACTTCAGTGCCCCTGTCCCAGAATGTCAAACAGGTGGATAAACCTGCTGTTGCCGACTTTCCCGATGTTGTCCAGCCCGAGCCTCTGCGCGATCAGCAGCAGGTCCAACGCCATGCCAGCTTTGAAATGGCCCGTTCGGTGAATTTTGCCAAGCCCTCGGCTGTGGTTTCTACGCCGGAGCCTGAATCATCTGATGCATCCCAAGAGCCTGGGCTGTCAGAGCCGCAGACACAGCAATTTTTAGCACAGGTCAAAAGTGCTCAAGAACAGGGTTACGGGGCCGTTGATGCGGATCAGATGCAGCAGGTCTTCCAAACCATGGGGATTCCGATGGCCAAAGACGTGGCGATTGCTGCTGCACAAATGACGGAGGTTTTCTCGGTGCCGATTGCGGATATCTCGTCACTGTCTTCCTCTGATGACTTAGAAGCTCGTCTTCAGAGCGCTTATGCCAATCTGATGAGTTTAAATCCGGGCAGCAATTTGCAAGCCCCTCTTTCGCCAGAACAGCGCGCACAAAAAGCGGCTTTGCTGAGTGAAGTCGAGTCGCTACGGAAACAGTTGGCAGACCGTATTTCACAGCAGGTGTTGAGTGCTCAGACTTCAGGATCGGAACTGGATGCTCGCCGTCTGGGTTTTGAGGGCGCAATGGCTGCGATCGGGCATCTTGACCAGGGTTCTGGCTTAACAGAAGCCATGCAGCGCATTGCGACTGGGGAAAGTTTGGAGGGCATCCAGCTCAATACACAGGGCGCAAGCAATGTGGCATTAAATTTGTTACAGCGTATTCAGCCGGGTTTGCAGACGGATGGTTCTCTTGGTTTCAATACTCAAAAAACACAGCAAATACGCCAAGAAATGGATAAAATTGCCAACTGGAGTCGTGAGCTTTTAGAAGGGCGTCTCCCTGCTTTTTCCCCTCAAGATTTACAGTTGTTATCTGAATTGGGGATTGGTTTTAGCAATGGCAAGTTGGTCAATGCTGGAGATGGCCAAGAGCTTTCCACCGAGGTGGTCAGAAACCTCGGCCATTTGGCCACTTGTACAGGCATTGCCTTATCTTCCACAGGTGGGTTAACGCCTGCAAATGTCGCGATGCGTGATTTCTTGACTAAACTTACAACGGCCCAATCAGCTTTAGATCAAGCTGCCAAGACGCGCGATCAGCTCACGTTATTGACCGAGCAGGTTGAACTGACCACGGAGGAAGTACATCAACAAACGCAAGTGGTAGATACCACGACTCTCCAGTTAGATACCAAGCGGCAGCAGGCGACGGTGTTGGCTGATGATTTGGCCGTAACCTCTGATGAGACTACCACAGATGAGGCATTACCCCCCCCTGTGATGGGTTCTACAGCGTTACCCCCTGAGGGAGACGCGTCCGTGGGTCAAAGCCGTCGGGGTCGCCGTAAACATGAGCGCATACCCTTTTGGGAGCGCCCAGATCCTACGGGACGTAAAGCAGAGGCCCTTGGGCGTATGGGGCTGAGTGTCACCGGGACACCAGGACAGCCACGCCAGTTTTTTGTTGATAATCGCGCTGTGGATGAGGACACCTTTACCCGCGAGCTGGCACAGCGTCGGCAGGCTGGGTTTGGACGTCTGGCTGTATTGCAGCAAGATATACAAACTTTAGGTGTGTTGTTGCGGCGTCAGCGCCAAGATTTGGATGCCAGTACCCTACGTTTAGAGCGTGAGCGTCGTCAATTGCAGGCTACTGAATCGCAATATAAGCAAGATGTGGCGACTGCAAATGAAGCAACCACTGACCTGGAGCATTTCAGCAACTCACCCGCTTGGAATTTATTGCCGCCTGAATTTCAGGCTTCGGCAGGCCCTTTGGTTCATGGGGTGCGCACCCAGATGGACCAAGAAAATGCTTTGGCTCCGAAAGTGCTGGCCCGTTCACAGGCCGCAGATCAACGCGCTGAGGGGGTGATCCAGCGTGCGCATACCAGTTTGCAAATGTCAGCCCTTGCCTTACAGCGGGCCGATGATTTGGATGCCCGTTTGGCTGTCCAGTTAGCGGCGCGTGATGCCCATTCCCAGGCTGGGGCCGAAATTCGTGCTGAGGTTGCGCTGCTCGTCAATGAAGCGGATCGCCTCCAAGCGGAACTGGAGTTGATGAGTACCCCGCACTATGTGGGGGTGGAGAAATTGTTTGAATCTTGGCGTGTTTCTCTGGCTGAAGTTCAGCATATTTTCCAGCGTCTTGCCAATGAACAAATGATGGCTGACGCTCAAGACGCATTAACCACCCGTGTCAACACGGATCGTATGCGGGAAGGGCTGGCTTATCACCAAAAGCAACTGGAGCAGTTGGATCAGCAACAAAAAGCACGGATGGTGGAGGTTTTGTCCCAAAGTAGCGATTGGTTGAAACAGACTTTACCTGCTTTGGCCCTTGCATCCTAACCGCTTACAGAGACGATCCGAGGCCTGATATAATGCCGCCTGCGCATAATCAGGCCTCGGTTTTGTTCTGGGTCTGAGTGATTTTGAATCTCGCCATGAAAGCAAATGTATGGAACTCCAATGTGGCCCTTATACGCTGGAGGGTTATTCCCGCAGCACCGTTGAAACCTATGTCAAAGTCCAAGAATTAAATATCTCTTTTGACGTGGGCAAATGCCCGATGAATCTGGTGCATATTCCTCAAGTGTTTATTACCCATTTCCATGGGGACCACAGTCTGGGCATGACTTACTACATTGCCCATCGCAATCTCGCCAAGCTTGAAACGGGCAAAATTTATATTCCCGCTGCCG
The DNA here is from genome assembly GCA_002482705.1 of Cyanobacteria bacterium UBA7694. Lineage (GTDB taxonomy): Bacteria > Cyanobacteriota > Sericytochromatia > UBA7694 > UBA7694 > UBA7694. The sequence goes on along the minus strand of DLGM01000403.1, from coordinate 33,708 downwards.
CTGAAAAAGATGCTCACCAACTGATTCGTTGTCAGGCCATGCTGGAAGGGGCGCGCCGTGACTATGAGCTGATCCCCGTTGAGCCCGGCATGGAGGTCACCTTCCGCCGCAATACGGTCATGCGCATGTTTGCCACCGATCATCGCATTCCTTCGGTGGGTTATCAGGTGGTTGAGACCCGTTATAAACTCAAGCCGGAATTCCACGATTTGCCCCAGCAAGAACTGGTGCAACTCAAAAAATCCGGGGTGGAAATTGTGCAGCCGACCCAATTGCCGCTGATGACTTATGTCGGCGATTCGACAATCAAGGTGTTTGATTGGCACCCGGAAATTATGGACAGCGAAGTGCTGATTACCGAATGTACATTCTTAACGGATGAGCACTACGAGGAAGCCGCCAAGCGCAAACACATTCACATCAAGGATCTTGTGCCTTGGCTACCGCATATCCGCAGCCGTTATATTGTGTTGATGCATTTCAGCATGCGCTATACACATCAAGAGATCCGTTATTGGGTGAACCATTGGATTCCTGAAGAGTATCGGGAGCGGGTATTGCTCTTGTTATAGGGGCTGAGGGTCTGCATCTGAGCATAGGCTCTTTATGCAGTGCATCCACTTATCTTAGGCATGATGGCTAAAAAAATCGGCTATAATAGTCTAATATCTGACTTTCAGAGGCCTGTTGCCATGAAGCGTCCTGCTCTGCTCTTGACCACGCTTGCGATTTTAAGCGCATGTGCCCCCAAAACTCCTTTGCCCACTGCCCCTTCGGCGGCTTTACAAGCGGCCAGCACACCGGGCATTGAAGCCAAACGTGACACCGTTTCCAAACTGATGGGCGACTCGCCCAACTTTGCCCAAACCTCCAATGGCCGCTTTAGTGCCGTGGTGTCTCGCGACTTTGGCCGCGGGGCCAAAGCCGGAGCCCTGATTGAGTTCTTTTACCCCCATTACGCCCGCGACCATTTGTATGATGCCTTTAACGGCATTTATTACCGCGGCAAGCTCTATTGGTTCCACGAACTTGAGCTGGTGCAACAGACCCTGATTGAAGACACCGGCATTATTGTCAGCGAATTCCGCACCCGCGACGGGCAATTGCGCCTGAGTACCCAAGATGTGGCCCTGCGCGACAGCGACAGCCTGATGCGTCACGTGGAAATCACCAATACTGCTGGGGCTCCCGTCACCGATCTACAACTCTTCTTTTATGAGTTTTTTACCGTGAACTACGTTGGGGCTGGCGATAGCTTGACCTTTGACGCCACGACCGGCAGCTTGAACCACAGCGGCAATCAGGTGCATTTCACGATTGGCTCGGCCCAACCGCCTCAGCAGTGGCAGGTCGGCGGAGCTGGCAATTTAATCACCAACGCCTACGACGCCCGTTTGGATGCCAATGATGGCAAGTTGCGGGGCAATGGCAGTGCCAAAGGCGGCATTGGCTTAGGGGTCAATGGAACCCTGGGGCACCGGGTTCCCGCTTTGGCTCCCGGCCAAACCTTTTCCATGGACTATTTCATCAGTGCCGGGCGCACCCCCCAGCAGAGCCAAGGGGCTTTCTTAAACGCCCGTCGCCTTTCTTGGGCTCAGGCTCAGCAACAAGAACGGGCTTATTGGCAGCAGTTCTTGGCCCGGGGCAAAAAGCCCAATACCCCCGATGAGCGTGTCCAGCGTGTTTACCGCCGTGCTCTGATCACCATGAAACAAAACACCGCTGAAAATGGTGCGGTGATGGCCGCTCCGACGCTCTTTTCACCGGTGTATGCCTTTAGCTGGCCGCGCGATGGCTCGGTGACGGCAGAAGCTTACCTTGAGGCAGGATACCCGGAAGAGGCCCGCAAGTTTATTGAGTTTATGGCCGGACAACAAAAACCTAATGGTGGCTGGGCCGTTAACTTTTTCATGGATGGCAGCCGTCCGCTCTGGGATTTTGGCGACCGCATGAATGAGCACGACCAAGTGGGTACCATGGTCTGGATTATCCACACCTACTTTAAGCACACCCGTGATCTCAATTGGCTGCGTAGCATGTGGCCAACGGTGCAGCGGGCCAATGACTTCTTGTTGCGCTTTACCACCGCCAGTGGCCTGATTGGTCCCTGTCGCGACCTGTGGGAGCTGCACACGGATAAATCGTGGGCCTTTTCCAATGCCGCCGCTTATGCCGGTTTGAGCAAAGGGGCCGACATTGCTGAGCAGTTGGGGGATAGCAACTCAGCGCTGCGCTGGCGTATGGCGGCCACCAAAATGAAACAGGCCATGCAAGAGCAACTCTGGTTGCCGGAAGGGTATTATGCCCGGGGGGTGAACCCGGACAATGGTCAACTCGATAAGAGTGTGGAGACTGCCAACTTGGGGCTGCATTATCCCTTCGAAGTGTTAGAAGCCCAAGACCCGCGCATGGTGAGCATGGCCGATACCATCTATCGCACCCTGACCTCACCGCGCCGGGCCGTCAAACGTTATACCAACGACCGTTATTATGATGGCAATCCGGGGCCCGCCACCACCGACTGGCTGGCGATTTATTACCAGCGCCAGGGCAATACCGCCCGCGCTCAAGAGCTGCACAGTGCGATCACCAATTATGCCTTTGAGACCCGTTCTCTGATGCTGGGCGAGCAGTTCGATGAAGAGCGCAAACTGTGGGTCAGCGCCTTCCCGCTAAC
>DLGM01000403.1:4398-31012 GCA_002482705.1 Cyanobacteria bacterium UBA7694 | reverse complement strand
CGAATCGAAGTACATTCTCGGTTCCCTCGAAATTTTCCGCTAAGGCGGGCCAAGGCTGAAGGGCCGGTTCCGAGGGAACCGGCCCTTTGGTTTAGGGAGCTACAGCTTAACCGTAAGCGCAGCTGGCTCCTTCGCGGTTGCAGTCAAAACCCATCTCAGGGGTGGGCTTTTTTAATTGCTGGAGGCGTTGGTTGAGCTGAGGCCGGGCCGCTGCCGGGGCCAGCGGAATCACCTTCTGCATTTCTTGGATGGCCTGGGCTTGGGGCAGGCAAAACTGTTGGCTCTGCTGTAAATCTTGCAGCAGATCGGTTTCGAGCACCTGGAGCTCAGGAACGAGCGGATTCTTGGCTTTGCGCAGTTGGGCGATGCCCTGAAGCAACTGGATGTGAATGCCCTTGCCCAACCACGAACAACCGCCATAGTCCCAGGTTTGTTGCATCCACTGCCCATAATCGGTGTAGGTCTCACCATAGGCCTTTTGCATCAGGGCAAAAAAGGCGTCGTCCCCTTTGCCTGTGGTGCGTTGGGCGGCTTTGGCATAAGCGGCATAATCTGGATAGATCACCAGCATCGTTCCTTCGGCGACCAGGGCAGGCCACAAACCCGGCATGGTTTTGCTCAAAGCCTCTAATTCTTCTTGCATGGGCATTTTTGCTTGTTTTAAACGTTCTTCCATGGGCTTTTCAAGGGCTTTGGTCAGCGTGTCGGCCAGCTTCAGTGCTTGGCGGTAGTTGGCCACGGTTTGGGCCTCAGTGCGCAGGGCGTTGAATTGCTGACGGTGGGTGCTGACCTGTTTTACTTGAGCTGGGGAGAGATTGATTTGTGCCACAGCGGGCAGGGCAACAGCAAAACATAGGCTCAAAGCAGCACATAATTTCGCAGCAGGGACAGGTAAATGAGGCATGTTTATTTCCCTTAGAGATGTATGTGGAGGTATCTTACAATATTTTCTTATGGGTGGCCGATTCGCCCTTTTCGGTAAAGTGTTATGCTAGCCTTATGTCCATGTTTCAGCCCCTGCATTCTGGCCTCAATGCTTATACCGTGCGCTTTGATCCGCGTTTATTGGATGATATCCGCACCCTCTATTACCTGCATATTGCCCCATTTCTGAGCTTGCCGGAAAACCAACCGGTGTTGGCCGGGGGCAAAGTTCACCGCCGACCGATCGGGAAGGACTATTACCTCTTTTCGTATAACACCCTGCCGCTGTTGTGGGTCTCGGCCCATAATGAGCATGTCTTTGCCTTGCACCGCCGCTTTTTTGACGCTTTGGGGATTCAGGATGCAGTTAAAAAAAGAGTCGATTATGAGCGCGAGATTGTCATGTATGCCGGTTTTTTTATTATTGGCAATCGCTGGCCCCGGCCCTTTTGGCATACCGATTTTCGCGAACAGTCTCAGGCCTATACCCTGATGACGCCCCTGGTGGAGCTGGCTCCTGGCCACGGGCAGTTGTTGTACGAATATGAACAGACTGAACACATCTATACCTACCAGGTGGGGGAAGCGATTGTATTTGGGGATGGGGTTTTACATACGACACAGCCTTATGCCCCCCATCAAACGCTGCGCGTGATGCTGAGCATGACCTTTGGTACCGATAAATGGCAATATTGGCCCCATCTCAAGCATGCAGTACAGGCACAATCCAAGTATTATGTCTTGCCCTGTGGCCATGTCAGTGGCTCGTGCTGGTGCCGGTTTAAGGCGTTTCCCCATGAGTTTAAGGCCCTGTTACAACGGTAAAAAACCCCCGGTTTATCCGGGGGTTGGTCAAGGGTTAGTTGTTGTGGGGCGAGGGTTTAAGCTTGCCCTTTTTCAAAGATTGCAAATCTGACATCGTTGGCGATGGCATCCAGGAATTTCTGGGTGCGGTAGTCGCTGTTACCTTTAATGGCGTCGGCCACTAAAGCTTCGGTTTGTTTGAGTTCGGTCAGGGACAGGCCGCGCAGGGCGACGCGGAACCCGGCTTGGGCGGTGCGGAAATTGTCTTCAGTGGCATTTGACTGCAAACGGGCCACGGAGTTGGCGACGATGGCGGCCGGGGTGCTGCCGGGTGAAGGTGGCATCGTGGGCTGGGGGATGCTCTGGGGGCCTTCTTTTTCGAACAATTCCAGTTTGACGTCAACCAGCACTTCATCCAGGAATTTTTGGGTGCGGTAGTCGTTGCTGGCAAGCATTTGTTGGCGCAGCTGTTGTTCAACGGCCTTCAGCACCGGGGCGCTCAGGGGGCGCAGGGCGACGCGGAAACCGGCTTGGGCTTCGCGGTAGTTGGCTTCGGTGGGGTTGCTCAGCAGTTTGGCGACCGAGTTGCGCACAATGGTTTCCGGGGTGTTGCCAGGGATTTGCGGCATGGTAGCGTCGGGGTAGTGATCCACGCCCTCTTTTTCGGACAGCTCCATACGGGCATCGAGCTGGATTTTATCCAAGAATTTTTGCGTGCGGTAATCGTTGGTTTTGCCCATTTCGGCTTGAATGCCGCTCAGCACTTGTTTCAGGTCAGCGATGCTGAGGCTGCGAATGGCAACGCGGAAATTGGCTTGGGCTTCGCGGAAGTTGGCTTCGCTGGGGTTGCTGTGCAGTTTGTTGAGTGAATTGTTCAGGGCCGGGAGGCTGCGGGCCGGGGCGGCAAACAGACTGATGGGGGTTGCGGGGACGGCGCTGGTGCGCGCACTTTGCACTTGCAGCTGATCTTTGATGTTGATTTCATCAGCGACCAGGGCGGCGGCGCGCTGTTGCACCGGGGCTTTGGAGGTCTGAACGCTGGGGGCAGAAACCGTGAGGGGAGCAAAGATACGTGACAGCATGTGAGATAACCTTACCTTGCAAACAACTTAACCTTATCTTTATCTTAGTTAAGGATGGATTAAACTTGCTTAACTTTCACTGAAAAATTTAAAAATTTTGCGTAGGGCTTGTCGTTATACTGAAGCCATGACTCCCCTGATCAAAGATGGTGCCATGGGTTCCTGGCTGCGGGCGCAGGGTTACAGCGGCTGGTTAGAGCCGCTGAACCGCTCCCAGCCAGAAGTGATCCTGGCCGTGCACCGCGCTTATCGCGCTGCGGGTGCCCAGGGGCTGACGACCAACAGCTTTTGTGCCACGCTTGATTTACAGCCAGAGGCTGAAGCACTTGCTTATGCGGCTGCTGTTTTGGCCCGGCAGGTAGCCAGTGAGGGGATCGTGCTGGGCTCGCTGGGGCCGGGCGGACGCTCGCCCCAGCGCGGAGATGTGAGTGTCGCCCAATTGGCGGAAGACTATCGCGCTCCGGCACGGGGCTTAATCATGGGCGGGGTTGATCTGCTCTGGCTGGAAACCTGTATTGATCCGCTCCAGCTTCAGGCTGCGGTACATGCTTGTCAGACGGAGGGCCTCGCCGCAGGTATCACGCTCCCGATCTGGGGCTTGCTGGCCCTCCGTGACGAAGGCCATTTGGTGGGGGGAACGCCTTTGCCCGAGGCTTTAGCCCAGATCCGTACCTTGGGCCTGAGTGGAATTGGCATTAACTGCACGGATCCCCGTTGGTTGCTTCCGGCTTTAGAGCAATTGGCGACCTTGGGGTTACCGCTGGCCTGTGTTCCCAATGCGGGAATTCCGGTACAGGGGCAGTATGGCATTGGCCCGGAGGCTTTTGCCCAGGTTTTCCACAGCCTGCAAACACAGCTTCCCTTGACATGGGTTGGGGGCTGTTGTGGCACTACACCCGCGCATATTCAGCATTTAAGCCAGTTCTTTTAAGGTTGTTGCAAAGGGCTAGAGCAGCTTGGCTAAATTTTAGCTTGCTTTTTGTATCATTGCGTATTATGATCACAATGATACATAAAAGGAGGATGAGTGATGGAGACTCTCAACGATCAAGAACTGCTCAGTATGGAAGATGCGATTGCCCGTCTCAAAACCACCCGGCCCACTTTTTATCGCTGGTTGCGCAGCGGACGCATTCAGGGCTTAAAAGTGGGGCGTCAATGGCGCTTTTATGCCGCTGACTTGGATCGCTTTCTTAAAGGTGAAGGCCCACGGGTCGATACCCCTGTGGATATTGCTCCCCTTGCGGCTCAGATTGGCCAGCTCTTGGGGGATACTTCCTTGGCTGCTGGCCTAGCCGGGGTCGCCCAAGGTTTGTTGCGTTTGGCTTTGGCCCATCAGGCCAGCGATCTCCATCTCGAACCTCTGTACACCGATCAGGATGCCCATCAAGCCGTCGTGCGCCTGCGGGTAGAGGGTATGTTACAACCCAGCCTTTATTTTGATCGGCGCTTATTGCCCCCGCTTTTGGCCCATTTTAAACATTTGGCGGCGTGTGACCCCCATAGTCAAAGCCCTCAGGATGGGCAGTGGGTCATGGAAGGAGAGGTACCTTCGGAGTGGCGGGCGCACTTTTTACCCTCATTACTGGGCGAATCGCTGACCCTGCGCTATTTGCCCCCCAAAGCACCAGGGGTGACCCTGGCCCAATTGCACCTGCCAGAAAGCGTGGTGCAGGCTCTTGATAAAAGTTTAAAACAGGGCTGGGGTCTGATTGTCACCAGTGGCCCGACTGGATCCGGGAAAACCACCACCCTGTATGCGGCCTTGCAGGAGGTGGCGGCCCCAAGTTGCAAAACCTTTGCCCTTGAGGACCCGGCGGAGCGCTATTTCCCTTGGGTAATTCCGGTGCAAAACCCACCAGAAACTTCTTTTAGCCAGACTTTGCGACAGTTAATGCAGGCCGATCCCGATGTTTTAATGATTGGTGAGCTGCGTGACCCGGAAACGGTTGATTTGGCATTGCGCATTGCATTGACCGGGCATTTGGTGCTCACCCAACTCCATGCGGAAAGTGCGGTCAAAGCGCTCTTGCGCCTGATCGATACCAGTGACAGCGTCTACACGGTGACGGAAGCGGTCAAGCTGGTGCTCAATCAGCGTTTGGTACGCCGTCTGTGCCCTGCCTGTAAAACCTGGGAGCCTTTATCGCCTGATCAGCAGGTGGCGTTTGCGCCTTTTGTGACCCGGTGGCAGATTGCCCCGACCCAGGCCTTGCCCCAGGCCCAAGGTTGCCCGGCCTGTGCCCAGCAGGGCTATCGCGGACGCTTGCAAATTACCGAGGCTTTGCCCATGAGTGGTGCCTTGCGTCAATTATTGCACCAACACCCCAGCGCCGAAGCGATAGATGCCCATTTGCAGGCCGAGCAGTGGCCCACCTATTTAGAAGATGGTTGGGAGCGGGTGCAAGCGGGGGAAACCACGCTGGCGGAACTGGCGCGGGTCGCTGCTTTCTAATCCGTTGGACGACGCCAGTTGTTTTGTGCACTGGCGTTTATTTTTTAGCATGGGATCTCGTATCTTTCTAAGATAGACCGGGCCTTTGTGCTGTATGTATCTCAACTGATTTTGTCCTAACTTTTGGATATTGTTTGTGGCTATGAAAGCGTGAATATGGGTGTTATGATATCTAAATAAACCTCATTAACCCGTGAAAGATGCTTATGATTCAAAGTATTCGTCAGAATCAAGCGCAAAATAGCTCTGTTAAACTGCAAAATATTGTGCATCCTGAAGCGCCGTCGCCCCCGCCTTTGCCCCAAGAGTCACCCCCGACAGCCGTGCCATCAACGGTGAATATCGCGCCGGCTCCATCGTTTTCTTTGGGTGAGAAACTCGACTTTTCCGAAAACTTGGCACAAAAAGCGATGGTGCAAGATCTGAATCAACAGTTGAAAGATCTTGCCACTTCTCCCGAGCAGTTTAAAGCGGTATTCCAACAGGCATTTCCGGGACTGAGCGACGAAAAAATTGCCGCTGTGTTTGAGCAGGTAAAAACTGGGAATATCCCGGTTCCTGAGATCCGTTTCATGGACCCCGACGCCCTTCAGGCCCAGGGGGCTTTTCTTTCCGAAGGGGAGGGCATGATTGTGCTCAACCGGGATCTTTTGCAGGCCCCGGACCAATTACAGGCGACCTTTGCTGAAGAAATGGGGCATTATTTTGACTTTCAGTTGAATGCCCAAGACTCCCCTGGGGATGAAGGCCGACGCTTTGCCCAGGCCCTGGCCAAAGGAAGCCCCTTAAGCCCTGACGAGCTGTCTCGCTCCGGGGCCAGCCGCAATGACCACGGTGTTGTGATGGTCGATGGCAAACCCCAACCGGCAGAATTTAAGCTTTTACACGCGCCTGTGCCGCCTGCGGTCAAGCTGGATCTTAAATCGCAACAACTGATTACCCAGGTGTTGGCCCCCTTGCATTTGAATGCCGCCACCCAAAGCGACGTTCGGCTCGGCTTGAGTTACCGTTTGTCACTGATGAACGAGCGGGAACGGGTCAGAGCCCTTGAGCAAATTCAATTTTTGCAGGCCCAAAATCCACGCGGCGTCAGAGCTGGAAATCAGGGCGAACGTATGGGGGTGCTGCAACCGAAAGAAGTGGCTAAAGATCTGATTATGAAATTGGCCGACCCTTATGCGGCTCAGCAAAGTGATACCAATCATTGTGCTTCTGTTTCTGCGGAGATCTATCTGTTGTCGGACGCCCCAGAAAAATATATCGATATTGTCACCAAGCTGACCATGAATGGCCAAGCCACTTTGCCCAGTGGGGTACAGGTTAAGGCCAATTTTGGATCGTATGCCCCCAATAAGCCTGTGTCTCAGTTTGCCCGGGGTTATGCCTCAACTTTATTCCAAGATTCGCTGCAGGCCCATTATTCTGGTTCTGGGGCTGGTTATGATGCCCGTAATGCTTCGGACAATAAGCGTGGGCTCAAACGGATGGAGTACCTGCATATGTATCAAGATCTCTTCCCAGGAGCCGATTATGGCAATGATACGGGTGCAAATGCCTCCAAATTTCCCCTGATTGAAGCCAGTCTGGCGAAAGGGCAGCCCGTGGCAATGGTCACCAAGGATCATATGATGTTGATTACTGGGATGGTTCGCGCTCCAAACGGGGAAGTGTCTTACATGGTTGCCAATGCCGGAGGGCGTTCGTTGTTTTCCAAGGCATCGATTCTGGACGAGGCCAAAAGCTTTCTGATAGGGGGCAATGTGCGTGCCGGGCAGAGCCCTTCGGCTTCGGTCACCGATCTGACTAAAAGTTATCGCACTGAAATGTACCCCGAGTAACCTGCGATTGTTCACCACTACAGAAGCTTATCTGTACTGCTTAGGGTGGTTTTTGCCAGGGGTGGGCATCCAGATCTTGCTGCAAAGATGGGCCTTCTCCCATTGGGGGAACCTGGATCGGAGCGCTTGGCGTTGGGCGACCCTCAGCCAAGGTTTGAGCTGGCTTTGTATCACTGCGCTCTTAGGGTTAGGACGGTTCTTGGCCTTAGACCTAGCACCAGAAGTCATGCTGGGTTTACAGTTGTTGGTGACAGGGGGCTTGCACGTGCTGCTTTGGCTGCGGAGTGGGCTGGCAAAACCCACTCTATTCCCCTGTGCGGTGTCCGTTTTAAGTTATCTGATACTTTTAGGGTTGCCTTTGGTCTTTGTTTACCAAGCTCCCAGGGGTTGGGAGCCACGGCTCAAGGAACGGATGTTTGTGATTGAAAAGGTGATGACTACCTATTATCAGGCGCATAGGCGCTACCCCAAGGATTGGGCTGAATTAGTCGCTGTATTGCCGGAACAGGCATTGCTCTCTCTGCCGCATCCTCAGGAGGGGTATGCGTTTAAACGCTGGTTTTTTCCAGCTTTAAAGATCGCTTATACGCGCGTGGCTGAGCTGCCTTTGATGGGGGCTGAAGGTTCAATAAAACCTGGTGCACTCCAGTACCTGCCCGAAAAAGATGCCTATACACTCAAAGGTTATTCTCCCCAAGGGCGGCTTTTGCTCACACTCAAAGCTGCAAATGGTGAGTTTCAGTCCCAGAAAAAAGGGCCTTAAACTGAGGTGTTAAGCACAACAAAGCCCCTTCTGCTGAGGGAAGGGGCTTTGCTGTAATTCTGTCTAGTCGATAGCGACTTTGCTGACAAAACCACCTACAGAACCGGCGGCAGCGCCTGCGGCGGCTCCAGCGGCAATGGTTTGGAGATCAACTTTTTTCATGGCGATGCTCAGGGCCGTGACAGCTGCTGCACCCAGGACGCCCCCGGCAATGGCCCCATAACCCGTGGCTTTGAGCTTGCTGGCATTGGGGCCAGCGGCGGTGGCAGCGGCACCGCCTATGCCACCAGCGACGGCTCCGGCAACGGCGGCCATGCCACCAAAACCAATGACGCCAAGGGCCTTATGGAAGGGCCCAGCGCCACTTTTGCTGAAGATAACGGCTGCAGCTGTACCCACTCCTGCTAGGGCACCGGTGGCTTGAGCACCGATGACCGCTCCTCCGGCTCCACGCATGAGTTTGTCGCCTACGGAGAGGCTGTTTTGTTCTGGCGCCTGCTGCTCAGTTTTGGCTGCTTGTTTAGGCGCTTGGGGCGTCTGCGAAGGGATAATCGGGGAAGATTGGGTGACTGTCAGGGACATAGACTGCTCTTTTCTAAATAAAAGAAATAGATCGGGAATTCTCTTATTCTAAAGGAAAATAGGGTTTTAATCCAGAGCCTGAGGCGGTTCAATTGTGAAATCTTGGTCATTACCATGAAAACAGAATACCCGCTTAAAAAGAACACCATGGCGTAAGGTATACTGCTTGCCAGAGTGGGATGATGGATAAAAAACTGAGGGATTAGGTGGCTCATATGTTAAAGCCTGGTACATCTGTTTTGGGGCGTTACACACTGAGTCAGTTGCTCCGCAAAGGACCTTTGGCCCATACCTGGCGGATACAAGATGCTCACGGCAACGATCTGTTATTAAAACATTTAACCTTGTCAGCAACGCCCGGCTGGAAAGCCCTTGAGCTTTTGGAGCGAGAGGCTGAAACACTGAAGCACCTGTCTCATCCTCAGATTCCGCAACTGGTTGATTTTGTGCGTGAAGAGGTAGACGGTGACCTGTCGCTGTATATTGTCACGACCTATATCCCCGCACCCTCTTTAGAGCAGCGGATACAAGCGGGTGAACGTTTTGATGTGCCTCAAGTGACCCATATTGCCACACAAGCTCTCGAAATCTTACAGTATTTGCACAGCTATAATCCGCCTGTGATTCATCGCGATCTGAAGCCCGCGAACCTGTTGCTAGACGATCAGGGGCAGCTTTACGTGGTCGACTTTGGCGCTGTATTGGGGCGTTTTGCCCCTCAGGGCGGCTCTACGATTGTGGGCACTTATGGTTATATGGCCCCCGAACAATTTTCTGGCCGGGCTGTGCCCGCCAGTGATCTATACAGTTTAGGCGCTACTTTGGTACATCTTCTCAGTGGCAAAGCCCCCGCTGAATTACCCGCTCAAGGTTTGCGTTTAGACTACCACGCGCATGTGGCGATTGATGCCACCCTGCGCCAGTGGTTAGACCGGCTTCTGGCTCCCGAACCGGCGGACCGCTTTGCTTCGGCTGCCCAGGCTTTACAGGCTTTGCAGCGCCCACAAACCTTGTTACCCCCCCGCCGAGAGGATTATCCCAGCGAAGGGGTTCAGATTGTCCAAGAGGGCGAACGCCTCCATTTAACCTTAAAGCCCACTCCGACAGCGACAGAAACGCAGCAGCAACTGGGCATTGCGATCACAACCATTGGGGTCATTGGGATGCTGATGTGGATAGGTAACCCCCATTTGTATGACGGGACGGCCCTGATGTCAGAGCGGTTGTTGGCTTGGGGACCTTTTTTGTCATGGATCGGTGCGCTGCTTTCAGGGGTGGGTATTTTAGTCAATAACCATCAGCAGCGGCAGCGGGTAGTCTATCTGGCTCTCAATCAAGGGCAATACCAACTCAGCAATGACTCCGGCATTTTACGCCAGGGGCCGATTACCGAAATTCAAGGGCTGGTGCCTGTACAAGTGTCAGGCCGTTTGAATGCGGCCCATACAGCATTTAAGCTACAGGCGCTCGACGCCCAAGGGGAGCTGCTCTTTGATACGGATATTGCCTTGCCCCAAGCGGCGATACAGCGTGTCACGGAAGTTTTATTGCCCCATATTAAGCCGTCGTCGGGCCATCTGTTAAAGCCTTAATTGCGGGCACCATTGGGTCAGTTGGTGGCACAAAAATGTAAAAATGACGTCCGGGTTTTGGGCGGCATCCACACGTACCCAGCGTTCTGGATCGGCAGCAGCCAAGGTGGCATAACCATTTCGCACCCGGTCATGAAATATGGCGGCCTCTTGTTCAAGACGATCTAACCCTGCCCGTACCTGGATCCGTGTTAAGCCTACCTGTGGGTCGAGATCAAACCAAAAGGTGTGGTCAGGCTTCAGGTATTGGGTGGCGAGGTCATTGAGCAATTGCAATTCGGCGACATTGAGTTGGCGGCCATAACCCTGATAGGCCAGGGTGGAGTCGGTGTAACGGTCGCACAGGACAATGTAACCTTCGTTCAAGGCCGGGCGAATGACCGTATCCACATGGTGAGCCCGATCGGCTAAATACAGGAACAGCTCGGCCCGTGAGGACAGTTGTTCGTCAGCATTGGGGGTTAAAATCAGTTCGCGGATGCGTTTCCCATAGGCCGTACCCCCTGGCTGGCGGGTGACCAGCAGCGCTTGTCCCTGGGCTTCTAACCATGCTGCCAGCTTGGCTACCTGGGTCGATTTACCTCCCCCTTCACCCCCTTCAAAGGAAATAAACAGACCACTCATGAGCCGTTGCCTCCGTACAGGGACCAAGATAATTTAACAAATCCCGTCACACTCAAGGCAACTCCTGTACACAAGAAGAGGTAACCATAGGGAATGACCGGGGGGATGGCGCGGGGTGAGATAAACCCCGGCATGGCCAAATAAGCCGCAAAAAAGAACAGGCCCGCAACCACCCACATTTTTAGGGCGGATTCAGTTGCGGGCGAAAGGGCCACGGACTAAAAATCCGGGTAGAGCATTTTCTCAGGATCTTCGCCGAGATCCATTTCCCGGAACATTTCTTCCTCTTCATTGGTGGCCGGATCCAACTGCATGACCTGGCGCAGGGTCTTTTGAATTTGGTAGATATTGTTCGAGCGCACAATAAACACCGGCATCTGACGGGCTTCGGCTGCATCCGTGATTTTGCGGTGCTTGCGGTACGATTGCAGCAGCATCAGGGCGTCGGCTTCGTCCATGTTTTTGGTCACTTTGGCGGGCAGGCGCATGGTTTTGATCACGCGCTCAAGCTGGCTGCGGCTGACCGCATAGGGGTAAATATGCATAATACTTTCGGGCTCGCCGGTGATATTGACCATTTGGCTGCGCATATCGACGGCTTGCTCTTTGGTTTTGTGCATTTTGCCCTGCTCATCGGCCCAACGGACTTCGGGGCCGGGCATTTTACCCCGCAGATATTGATCCACCACTTCGGAAACATCGATGTGAATCGCCAACTGGTAACGATCCTGAATTTCAATCGCAATGTCGAAGGTGGGGGGCGACTTGCGCTCAAGCACGGTCTTTTGGGTGCCCCGGCGCTTGGCCTCTTCATCGCCCAAGGTGACGCTCTCAATGCCGCCCACGAGGTCATTCAAGGAGGGGTTGAGAATCAGGTTTTCAATGCTGTTGCCGTGGGCGGTTCCAATCAGTTGTACACCGCGCTCGGCAATCGTACGGGCGGCGTCGGCTTCAGCGGTGGTGCTGATTTCGTCGATTACGATTACTTCCGGCATGTGGTTTTCGACGGCTTCAATCATGACCGCGTGTTGTTCTGCCGAGGTGCGCACCTGCATGCGCCGCGAACGCCCAATGGCCGGGTGGGGAATATCGCCATCCCCGGCAATTTCATTGGAGGTATCAATAATGATCACGCGCTTGTGCAGATCATCGGCTAAAATGCGGGCAGTTTCACGCAGTTTGGTGGTCTTACCGACACCCGGACGGCCCATGAACAGAATGCTGCGCCCCGATTCGATCAGGTCGCGGACAATGTCGATGGTGCCCTGAATGGCGCGACCGACCCGGCAGGTGAGGCCGACAATTTTGCCCGTGCGATTGCGAATCGCTGAGATGCGGTGCAGGGTGCGTTCAATCCCGGCGCGGTTGTCATCGCCAAAAGAGCCAATTTTGGAGACCACATAGTCAATATCTGCTTGGCCGACGAGTTCGCTGCTCAGGTATTTGATTTTGCCCGGATAACGGGCTTCTGGTTCGCGCCCTAAATCGAGCACAATTTCGAGCAGTTCGTGGAGGTTTTCTTCCTGGCGCAGGGCGTCGGTAACGCGAGGCGGCAGCTTGCTCAGCAATTCATCGAGGTTGTCGGTAATCAGTCGTTCAGTGAGGTGTGTGCCTTCCATGCAGTGCCTTTCAAAAGAGAGAATCGGAACTGTGCCTACTCCAACAATACACTACTTGAGCGCAGCCAAGTTAGGTGTGACAGAGTGCACAAGGGTGCGGGCGCGGTCAATACATTGGGACAGGGTTTCGGGAGTGAGTGCATCCGAGGGGTTGAGTGCGATAAATTTGCGGGCAAAGGTGCCCATGCCGACCCCGTGAATGGCAACCCCCCGTGTTTGTGCAAGACGGCCTGTGAGGTCATTGGTTCCCCCAGAGACCTGTACCCAGGCCGGGAGTTGCTCGGCCAGCAGGCGTTCGGCCAGCTCTAAACAGGGCAGGGTCGACTTCTCGCCTTTGCGGCCGCTAATGGGTTTGCCGTCGGCCTGTAAAATAATGTCGGGCCCAGCCAGATCGACGACCTCGCGGGCCAAAGCGGCAATTTCTTCGGGGCTTTGCCCATGAGATCCCATGCTAAAGGCCAGCAGCGGAATGCGGTCACGGTAGGGGGCGATCAGATTGACCACCTCCTGTAGTTCAGCGCGATCCCCGGTGCCTGTATGCACTTCTAATGCACGGGCTCCGGCATCTAGGCACGCTTTGAGGCGACTGCGCACCTCTGCCAGCGGATCACGGGCCACCAATGAGAGCGCCTTGGTAGGGCAAGCGATCACGCAGTGGTCACAGCCGAGACAATTTTCGAGACGCATTTCGGAGCCGACAAAAACCTCGTGGGGGCAGGCGTTGGCACAATAACCGTTGCTGTCACAGCGGTCAACATCCTTTTCGACGCGCAGAAAGTGTACATCTTGGTTAATACCGATACTGACCATGACCAAGGGCGCCTGTGCGGGAGCGATTCCTGTTTGGGCAATGCCGCGCAACGCTGCTGCTACCATTTCTGGTTTGGCCCCTACGTCAATGCAATGGGCTCCCCCAGCAGTAAATATTTGGGCCAGGGTGGCGACAAAATCGGTATTGCGGTAGCTGGCCCCACAGATCAGCTTAAAAAAGCGCCCTTCGTTCAGGGCCTGGATGCTCGGATGGGTCATCCGAGGATGCGCGGCAGCACGATCCCCTGCTGGCCTTGGTACTTGCCGCTGCGGCTGCGGTAGCTGGTTTCGCAGGGTTCGTCGCCTTCAAAGAAGAGCACTTGGCACAGGCCTTCGTTGGCGTAGACGCGGCAGGGGAGGGG
The DNA here is from genome assembly GCA_002482705.1 of Cyanobacteria bacterium UBA7694. GTDB lineage: Bacteria > Cyanobacteriota > Sericytochromatia > UBA7694 > UBA7694 > UBA7694. The sequence goes on along the minus strand of DLGM01000403.1, from coordinate 17,557 downwards.
GGTGGTATTGGAAATTTCGAGGGTGACGTGGCCTTCCCAGCCCGGTTCGAAGGGGGTGACGTTGACAATAATGCCGCAGCGGGCGTAGGTGCTTTTGCCCAGGCAGATGGTGATCACGTTTTCGGGGATTTTGAAGTATTCGACCGACCGGGCCAGGGCAAAAGAGTTGGGCGGCACGGTACACACGTCGGCTTCCACATCCACAAACGAGTTGGCGTCAAAGGCCTTGGGGTCAACCACGGTATTGTTGACATTGGTGAAAATTTTGAAGTGGTTGCTGACGCGCAGGTCATAGCCGTACGAGGAGAGGCCATAAGAAATGATGCCTTTGCCCACTTGGCTTTCGACAAAGGGGGTGATCATTTCCTGCTCCAAGGCCATGGTGCGAATCCAGCGGTCTGATTTAATTCCCATGTGGTTGTCCTTGTTTTGAAGTGTTCTTCATTATACGTCAAAGTTGGCCAAAGGGATGATTCAGATTTGTAGAGTCTCAAGAATATAACGAAACAGTCCTGAAAGCTTTATATTAAATGATCTAACTATGAATTTGCTTAAGATGAATGAGCTCTAAAACGGAGGTAATTCATCATACTCATCTAATTGCTTCAAGATCGAAGTGAAGACTGCCTTCTCTTCTGGATTTCTGTCTAATCGTTCTATTTGTAGATTCAGTAAAGATTGTTTCTCATGTTCAATGTCTTTTGGTAGTTGAGTTCTGTTATTGTCAATCCAAGCAGTCTTAACTTTATCGACACCTAAATCGGTGTTTGAAAAGTCTGAAAATAGTTTGGCATTTTCGAACCCACTAGATTTGATGCTTGTGTTGTCAAATTTAGATCGTGTGACTATTGAAGAGTGAAAATTACAAAAGATTAAGGTTCCATTTGTGAATGTTGAATCCTGTATGAGGGCGTTATCTAGTTTTAAATACTGCCAAGTGTTGTTTATTATCGATGCATTATCAAAGGTCGCTTTTTTTAGGTTGGAGCTTATATCTATGGTCGTATTTATTAGTTTGGTTGATATAAATTTAACGCCATTTAATTCTGAGTGATGAAAAGAACAGTTTTCTATTTCTGTATCGAGAAAGCTTGAAAAATTGAAGTATGATCCACCGAATTCACATTTTTTGATTTCTGTCTCATCAAAATTACATGATGTAAAGTCAGTTGTGTAAAAATCAGAATTTTGAATAGTAGCAAATATGAACTTAGATGAATTCATTTGTGTGTCAATGATTTCTGAGTTTGTTATTACTATCTTGTATGAATTTATGTTTGAAAATACACTGTTGTTAGCTGAAATATTATTTAATACAGTGTTATTCATTGAGCAAAATTTGAAGTGTGAGTTGGATATGTTTGTATTATTAAAAATAATACTATCAAGTATAAAACATGAAAAATCAAGATGCGATAGGTCAATTGTATCTTGATGAATATTTTCAAATGATGGATTTATCTTCTCAATCCAATCTCTTCTTGAGATAACATTCAGAGCTGCATGCACATCAACGGGTAAACGTCTTTGTTTTGGTATCTCGTCTTCGCTAAATGAGTTTACATAATCCGTGATTGAATCTTGCATTTCACTCATTCTATTCCTTATAAAAAGAGTGACAATGTCGATCACGGTTGTGTAATAAGTCTCAGGATCTTCTTGAGTTAACTTCTCTAAGCTATATAGCCCCCCTACCCGAATGGCTTCAGATGAGCTTGCCACCATATCAACGGCTTTTGAGAAACGCTCATCTGAACGAGCCAGTCGGTCCTTTTCCTGTGTTGCTGTCAATGAGTTCTGAGCTAATAGTAGGTTGTCTTGTGAAATGGCCACGCTTTTTTCAAAAGCGATGGTTCTGCGATAAGCGATTACTATGCCTGCAAGAGCAACAAATAAGGTTATAAGCTGCCCCAATAGCTTTACTATCTCAATTGAGTATTTAAATGATAAGGAAACGTCTCCTTTTGAGTAGAAATGCATCTCATTGAAAACATAGGGCAGAAAGAACTGCAAATGAAAAATTATAAACAAGAAGGCTATCACATATATAGCGTACCCATGTTCATTGATTTTCTCATTCATTGTTGCGTCTTGCTCTTTACTCTTCAGGAATTGCCGGGTCAAGATATCATTATTCTCGTAAGGGAGTTATTGCACCGTCCGGATCACTTGAATGGCCCCCAAGGGCACGAGGTTGCCTTCGGATGCGGTGGTGCCGACATTGCTGTCGAGGCGATCCAGGGTGGCAATGTCCGGGCTGGCGTTGATGACCGAGAAATTGCGCCCAATTTGGGACGTGACGTAGACTTGGCGGTCGTCATTGCTAATGGCAATGCCCAAGGCCCCTTCGCTGCGGAAGCGCCCCTCGCTCAGGAAGATCGTGTTGATCAAGCTGCGGTCGGCGAGGTTAATGACGAGGACGGCTGACAGGCCGCTGGCGGTGACATAGAGCTTAGTGCCCGCCTTGTTGATGGCCATGCGCTCCGGCAAAATCGGGCGATCGCCGCTGGTGGCGGTGCGCAGACTGATGGTCTGGGTGAGGGTGTTGGCAGCGGTGTCGATCACATAAATGCGATCCTGGAACTGATCGGTGACATAGAGTAAATTATTATGGAACAGGGCATCCAGCGGGCGCGCCCCATCAGGCAGGACAATGCTCTGATTGACCGTGAAGGTGGCGCTGGTTTGGGCATTGGTGGCCCCTTGGCGGCTGAGCACGTGCACCTGGGGGGTGGGGCCTTGATCGGCCAGGTACAGGCTGTTGCCATTGCTGTGCAGGGCAATGCCCCCGAGTTCGGTGTCTTCCGGCAATAACACCGAGGTTTGTTGCAGCGGCAGGCGGTTATTGCTGGCGACGCGGTAAACGGTGACACGGGGCNNCACAGCTCGCTGTGGGTGGGGTTATACACCAGCCGGTCCGGGCGCCCTGGTGCCCCAATGGTGCCAACCTTAAAAATTGTCTGCCCGTCTGCCCGCTGAAAAATCGAGATCGAGCTGTCCATTTGATTGGCGATAAAAAAGCTGCCGCCGGGCCCGAGTACTACATCATGAGGGACTTGCCCAGTGCGGATGCTGTACAAGACGCGGTTGACGATTAGGTCGAAGAGGTAAAAACGGTTTTCGGTGGGAGAGAGGATAATCGCCTGGGTCGTGGCGGTGCTTTGCCCGGCTGGCAGACGGGTGCCGCAGGCCATTAATAAAGCGGCCAGGGAGCCAATTTTCAGCAGACGGTAAAAGGATGACATAGGGCGTATTCTCCGTGCTCTTATTGTAACAAACGGCCAGGACACATTCCCAGAACTACTTGTTTTTGCCGAAGAAAAACTCCAGCGGCATATGCACCCGGCGGCCCCAAGAGTATTCGTTGTGGTGGCCGTGGGGGTCTTCATAATAGCGGAAATTTTTATTTTCCGCGTAGCCCTGTTGCAGCAGCATTTCGCGCATCAGGCGGGTTTGTTTTAAGACATAGGCATTGGCCTGGGTTTGATCCGAGCCACATTCAAAGATACCGATATCCATCCAGACCTTCAGATCTTGCGGGTAGTTCTGGGCGTGTTTATAGGCGATGCCGTTACCCCACCAAAACGAGGGAGACATAATCGCCACATTGCCAAACACGTCGCCATAGTGACGCCCAATATAAAAATTGATCAAGCCTCCCAGAGAGGAGCACATAATGCCAGTGTTCATGCGATCGGACAGGGTGCGGTAGCGCTGATCAATAAAGCGCTTAAGCTCTTTGCTGAGGAAGCGGGCATATTTCTTGCCGTGGCCACCCTGGGGCACATCTTCCAGGACCATTTGGGTCCAGGTATATTCATAGAGCCGAGCCGGGGTATTATAAATGGCCACGACAATAATTTCTTGCAGCTTATCTTCAGCAATTAGGCGCTCGACCGTGTCGTTGATTTCCCAAGCCACGCCCGCAAACGATGTGCGGGGATCAAAGGCGTTGTTGCCATCGTGGATATACAATACCGGGTAACGCTTATGGGGTTGGGTGCGGTAACTGGGCGGCAAATAGACGACAATATCACGTTCAAATTCGAGGTAGCGCGAGAAAAATTGGTGGTGATACCGAATGTCACCAACCAGATGGGTTTGCATAGGTTCGGGTTCGCGGAAGCGAAAGGCAAATTCGTCAGTTTTATGCTCTTGGCGAAGGGGGTTGACGTCCTCATCGCGGTAGCGCACGCCATGGTTGCGGCAGATAAATTGGGCCAAGCGGTAGAGCCGCTTGCCAAAGGGGTTTTTAAATTTAAATTCGATCGTCATCCTTTACCACTTGTGCCCGGCTTTGAGGGATTTAAGAAAGGTTTTGCTGCGCACCAGAGCGGGGATGGCGCCAGGTATCAGACGGGTTAACGCTTCCATGGGCTTATACTTGGCCATGAGTTTGGGGAAATCTTTTTCGAGATTAAAGCGCTTGCGTTTAAGCACGGTTTTAAATACCTCGACACTTTGTTCTGGGTAGGCTGCAATCATGCGCTTAAACGGCAATGATGAGATGTTTGGGTCTTCGAGATACCCAAGAATGATCTCGCGATAATCGGGGATCTCGAAGGCTGGGTTGCTGAAGATGTCGTGGAAAGTGCCGTACCGGCGCAAGAACAACATGCCTTCGGTGAGATCATAAATAATGCCGACATCGTCGGTGGCAGACAAATCGGGTAAAAAGTCGAAAATCGGGGGAAGGGGCTGCTGATGGTAGCGATCCTGAAAGACCTTGGCCATGGTATTGCCGGTCGTGTGATCTTTCTTTTGGAAATAACGGTAGTGGTAAAATTCGCGCAATTTTTCTTCTAATTCGTGGCCGCTCACAATACATTCGTCACTGCCAAAGAATGCGACAAAATCGTTGTGCTCTTCCTGCTGGATGCGGTAGGCCAAGTCGAGACGTTCGATATTGTCAATAAAGGCCATACGCGGATTTTGCAGTTGAATTTCCGAAACCAATTGGTAAATTTCGTCTTTTTTGCGGGTGGGTAAGCGGTCAATCACGCCAGTAAAAAAGTGGATATCTTCCAAGGGTAAAATGCGGGCGGCAATGTATTCGCCTTTTTCGAGGCCGAGGGCCTCTGAGCCCAAAGACGCCACTGAATACGTGACATCATTGACAAGGTTGTTGAGCTGAAACAGGTTCTCTTGTAAGATCTGCTTGACCTGAAAAATGCCCTGCACCACGGTGCCCCATTGCTCGGCAATCACAACATCGCTGATGTCTTTGCGGGCTTCGAGGAAGTGGGACAGAATCGAGCGGTGGTCAGGCAGCAGATACTCTAGCACAAACCAGTCGCTAATCGCGGCTTTTTCATCGTCACTAATCTCTGGATAGCTGGGGTAAATTTGCCGCGCAGCAGCTTCAAACTCGGTGTGAAAGCGCTCTAAACCAAAAGCGGTCAGCTCCTGTTTGACTTTAGGGGCACGGACCAACAGGGGAGATGGGTGGCTCATGGGATGTCTCTCTTTCAGGCGGTTAGATGCTGAAGGGCTGCACGGGCTTCTTCGCGGTCGTCAAAGTGCAGGGTTTCGCTTTTAAATATTTGATAGGTTTCATGGCCTTTACCGGCAATCACCACCACGTCACCGGGTTGGGCGGCAGCAATACTTTTGCCAATGGCGCTGCGGCGATCCACATCGACAATCAGGTTTTCGCTGCGCTGAATCCCGGCCAGGATATCTTGCAGAATGGCTTCGGGGTCTTCGGTGCGCGGGTTGTCGGAGGTGACCACGGCCAGATCGCTCAGGGTGTCGGCAATCGCCCCCATTTTCGGGCGTTTGGTGCGATCGCGGTCGCCGCCACAGCCAAAGACGGCGATGACCCGGTGGGTGGCAAACTGCCGGGCCGCTTTGAGCACGTTTTCGAGGCTGTCGGGGGTGTGGGCATAATCAACCACAACGGTGAAGGGGGCCCCTTCCGGAGTGACCACTTCGAGGCGGCCCGGAACGCCGGGCACCTGTTCGAGCAGGGCAATGGCTTCGTTCAGGGCAATGTTTTGGCTGAGGGCAGCCCCCAGAGCAGCCAGGGCGTTGTACACATTGTAGTGGCCGGGCAGACGCAGACGCATGGGGTAACTTTCCCCTTGGAACACCACGTCAAAGGTGACCCCGGCCAATTGATACACAATCGCTTGGGCACGCAGGTCGGCGTCGCGGTCAATGGCGTAGGTAATGACCTGGGCGGGGGTGGCATCGCGGTAGATTTCCCCGGCTGGGTCATCGAGGTTGATAACCGCCGTACCCGTGGGTTTGAGCAGGCGCGCAAACAGAATTTGTTTGGCGTCGCGGTAGGCTTCCATGGTGGCGTGGTAATCGAGGTGGTCTTGGGTGAGGTTGGTAAACACGGCCACATCGTAACCAATGGCGTCGAGGCGGTGTTGGTGCAGGGCGTGGGAGGAAGTTTCCATGACCACGGCTTGAGCGCCCCGGTCGGCAAATTCGCGGAACAGGCGGTGTAATTCCGGGGCAAAAGGGGTGGTGTATTGGGCCGGAATTTCATAGTCCCCAAATTTATAGCTGAGGGTGCCAAACAGGGCGGTGGGTTTGTGGCTGCCGTTGAGCAGGGCCTGGATCAGGTGGCTGGTGGTGGTTTTGCCGTTGGTGCCGGTGACCGCAACCATGGTCATGCTGCGGGCTGGCTCACCGTAAAAGCGGGCGGCCATGGCGGCCAAAGCCGCAGGTACATTGTCGACACCGAGCCAGCTGACCTGGGTGGACAGCTCTTTTTGGTGGGCATTGAGCCACCCTTTATCACACAATACGGCTTCGGCTCCTTGGGCGATGGCTTGGGGGATAAAGTTATGGCCGTCGGTTTTGGTGCCTTTCATGCAGGCATAGAGGCTGCCCGATTGCACTTCACGGGAGTCGAAAGTCAGGCCCGTGATTTCGGCAAAATCGTCAACGGCTCCAATAAATTCGAGGTCAGCAATCAGGTGGTTGAGTTCCATAGATGGCAAAGTTTTCCTATTCAGAATCGGCATAACAGCAGATTGGGGCTAAGGGCTCAGGGGGCTTAAAATCCGCCAAAGACTGCTCACGATGCGCTGTTTCTATGGTATCACAAGCACCCATCCCCCGGCCCAGGGGGATGGGCGCTTGCAGGGCCGGTCAGCTCTTCCATTTCCAGCGTAGGTGCACAAAGGGGCAGAAAATCTTCTGACTTTCCTGCACCTGCATGACGCCTAAAGCTTATATTTGTACTTTAGAGGCAATGAAGATGCGCCTGCATAGAATTGACCGGCCCTAGGATGCTTGGGGCGTGTGTGATCCGCTATGAAACAAGCGTCTGCGATTCGCTCCTCCGGGGGATGGGATCCGGGCGCGATTTTTTGCGCGTGCGGTTCCACCAGTAGAGGGTGCCGGTAATGGGCAGGCTGGTGCCAATCGCGGCTGCAAGGCCGTAAATCCAGAGGGAAACCCCGCTGAAAATGGTGCCAATGTGAATCGCTTTGATGAGGCCCAGCACTTTTTCGGCCCGTGACAGGCTGGCAAAGGGTTTTTCTTTGACCACTTGCCCGGTTTTGGCATTGAGGCTGAGCTGATCCCGGCTGGGAATGCTCCAGAAGTGTGACTGGTTGGTTTTAGTCAGGCTGACTGGTTGTTCAGGCTTGACGGGAAAACGAATCTGGACGATGCCGGTGTAGGGGTAGCGCTGGTGAACCTGCTGTAATAATTGGGCGTAGGGGAGTGCGGTAATGGGTTTGGCGTTTTTATCGCCTTCGGGCTCTTTTTCTTGTACCGGGGCGGGTTTGCCATTGAGCAATAAATGGGTGGTGGCCACAAAGGGTTCCCGGTAAGACCAGAACAACCCACTGATGGCCATGACCACAAGGGGAATCAGGGCATAAAAGCCCAGCACCACGTGCAAATCGAAGTTCAGGCGTTTCCAGCTCACATTGCGTTTGAGCAGAAGGGAGCGACGCATCTGTTTCTGGGCCTGTTTGAGCCATAACCACAGGCCAGTCACGCAGATCACGATGAACATGACCGTTGCAGCCCCTGTAATTGGACGGCCAATGGATGTATCAAACAGCAACCAGCGGTGAAGACGGAACCAGAACATAAAAAAATCACGAGTGGGGGCATGAATTTGCCCTAAAACCGTGCCTGTATAAGGATTTACGTAGGTGGTTTTGCGGCCTTCTTGTAATTGCAGAGCCCCATTGGCTTCGGCGGGAAGGGTGATGCTACTGAATGTGCTGCCCGTCTCGGCCTGGATTTTGGGAATCAGGGTTTCCAGCGCTTGGGGGCTGCCTTGGGGGGTAACGGTGAGGACTTCCCGGTTGACCCATTGCTCGACGGGGTTTTGTAATACCAATAGGGTGCCACTCAAACACAATAAGAAGGCAATCAGACCTGTTCCCAGGCCCAGCCACAGGTGCAGATCGTGAAACAATTGAGATAGGGAATAACGTGATTTCATATGCAGGACTCCCCGATCACGAGCGGGGTGAACATGAGGCGATATGCCTCAGATAGAACAAACATAGTCAGGACTCCTCAGCACCAACAACCGTTGGTAAATCTGTTAGGACATCCTGTGCAAATAAAAACTGTATAGTTCAGCCTACAAGATCCCAGGGCCTAGCTGTCAAGCACATCCTATAAGCTGGGGGCCGGCGTCTTTTGTAAAAGCATGATCCCGTTCCAGAATGTAGGGTGGCAGTTATTGGCCGTTTTGAGGTCGGCCAATAGGGTGTACTGATCGGGTTTGAGGGCAATAAAATCGAGGGTGGCCTGGTGCACGTGGGGCATATTGGTATCATCGACCAGTATCAGGGCTCCGGGAGCCAAAACGGGTTCAGCAATTTGCAGCCCTTTGAGCTGATTGGCATAGCTGTGTTCGCCGTCGTAAATATCCATGCCTACGGGGTCTTGATGATGCTGAAAATAATACTGGTAGTCCATCTCATAAAAGAGCGTTTCGGTATATTGGCTGCGAATGCGGTTATACAGCCGCATGAAGGTTTCTCGCGCCTGATTGTCGGGATTAAATTCAGAAAAATTATCGACGCCAATACACTTCTTCTGCGGGTTGCCCAGAATGCCTGAAAAAAAAGAAAATCCGCACCATGTGCCCACATTCAAAAAACACTGGTCGGCAGGCATTTCACGCACCATTTTATTGATCAGGGAAGCGACCGCAAAGGTAGACATACGCGGCATACCGAGCAGGGTGTGTAACAGTTGTTCGCTCAGTTCAGCGGCTTCGGGAAGGAGGGTGTTTTGGAGCTCTTCACTGGGGGTGATGCGGGCCGCGTAATCTTCGGAGGTGGGGTGTGAGGGTTGTAAGTGCTGAAACTGGATTTGCTGAAGGTATTCGGCAGCGGAAAGCGGCATTGGGGCATTCTCCTCAGGAGGGGGGTCTTTTTAGCATAGAGTGCTCTGAGGCAGATGCCAAGCCCGTTTTTTGGGGTCATGATAGACAAGCGGGATGAAATGCGTTTCAATGGTAGCGGCTTGCCGCCGATTCTGATTAAGGAGCAAGCGGGTTGCCCGCGATGAATTATGGCTAAAACCAAAGTATTGCTGTTTCTTCACACCCATTGGGACCGGGAGTGGTACCGTTCCTTTGAGGGCTATCGTTACCGCTTGGCACAGATCGTGCCCCAGGTGCTCAGTTATCTTTCGGCGCACCCGGAACAGGTGTTTCTGCTCGATGGGCAGACCGTGGTGCTAGAGGATTATTTTGCTCTCTATCCTGATCAACAGCCTGTCTTAGCCAACTATATTGCCGCCGGGCGTCTGCATGTGGGCCCTTGGTACGTACTTCCTGACGAATTTTTAGTCAGCGGCGAGGCCCTGATTCGCAATCTCCAATTGGGTATGCGTCAAGCACAGGCGATGGGCCAGCAGCAATTTATTGGGTATTTACCGGATATGTTTGGTCATCCGGGCCAGTTGCCACAGCTCTTTGCTCAGGCGGGTTTGGAGCCTGCCCTGATGTGGCGGGGGGTCAATCCGGCCACCAGCTATTTTGATTGGCAGGCCCTGGATGGTACGCCTTTAAAAACCCTGCATTTGACCAAGGGGTATTACCAAGATGCCTTCCATGGGGGCAATCAGCCACTGGAAGCATTGCCGCCTTTTTTAGAGGCGGTCAAAGCGGCTTCTCCGATTGTCGATCCGCTCATGATTCCGGTCGGGGGCGATCATTTGGGCCTGCCCACGGACTTTTTGAGTCAGGTGGATGCTTTTAATGGCGGGCAATCTGACTACGAGCTGATTCCCTCCTCTTTAGACACTTATATTCAGGCCTTATACCGCCACGCCCCCGACCGCCCCAAAGTCGCAGGAGAACTGCGGACACCCGTCGGTTTAGCCTATGTCTTGCCGGGAGTTTTGTCCAGCCGGGTGTATCTCAAACAGCGCAACGACCGCCTGCAAAACTTGTTAGAGCGTCAAGTGGAGCCCATTTTGGCTTGGAGCTGGCTGCACGGAATGGACTACCCGGCTGAACTGTTGGGGCAGGCCTGGAAATACCTCTTGCAAAACCAGCCCCACGACAGCATTTGTGGCTGTAGCATCGACGAGGTGCATCAGGATATGTTGCCCCGTTATCGCTGGAGTGAAACGATGGGCCGCGAATTGTTACAAACGGCCTGGTGTTATCACTGGGGCCATGCCCTGACCGGTTCGGCGGGTTCACATCTCAATCTGATCAATCCTGGCCCGAGCCCGTTTACCGGCTGTGTACAGGCGATTATCGAGTTCCCGGCTGATCAGGAAATGCGTACCTTTGCCCTGTCTCTGCCCGATGGAACGCCTGTGGCTTACGAAGTGCTCGATATTGAAACTACAGAAAAGTTTATTGCAGAGCCTGACATTTTACCCCACTGGGAAGATGTGAAGCGGTTTAAATGTGTGCTGGCTGTGAATCTGCCTGCTTTTTCCTCTACGCCGGTTGAAATTCGGGCCGGGGTGAGCCCGGAGCCTTTGAGCCCGATGCGCCCATCGCCCGACCCCTGTGCGATTGACAATGGCCAGGTGCGGGTGGAAATTGACCCGGTGTCGGGGCTGCTGCGTTTCTACCGCAAAGAAAGCCATACCTGGGTGCGTTATCTGGAAGGCCATGTCTTTGTGGATGACGGGGATGCGGGGGATTCCTACAACTATTCTCCCCCTCTGGATGACAGTGTGTTGATCCTGCCTTTGCAGGAGTCGCAGGTCGAAAAAAAGCGCCTCAGCCAAACCCTATTTCTGACCTATGCAGGCAATTTACCGCAACAATTACAGGCAGACCGTCAGGGGCGTTCAAAAGCCCATGTGCGCACCACTATTCAGACGGCTGTCCGCCTCTTTGCCGGAGACCCCACCATTTATTTCCGCACCGATCTGGATAACCAAGCCAAAGATCACCGTTTGCGTTTGTTGTTCCGCCCGGTCCAGCAGCCCTTCCGCTGTTTTGGCTCGACCCAGTGGGGGGTGATTGAACGTCACTATACGCCTCCGGGGCCGGTGGATATGCCCAAAGGGCAAGAGCGCCCAGCGGATACCTTCCCCTTTGAGGACTGGATTCAGATTGCCGCCGCCGAAGATCAGTGCAGTGTGCTGACTACGCGCGGTTTACACGAAGCGGCCCTGACCCAATGGGATGGACGTCCGCATTTGGCCGTCACCCTACTGCGGGCGGTGGGTTGGCTGTCTCGTGATGATCTGCGCACCCGGGGGGGTGGGGCTGGCCCACGGATGCAAACGCCGGAGGCTCAGTGTTTAGGCCCCCAGACTTGGTATTATGGCTTAACGTTGAGTGGCAATGCGCGTGAAGAAGTGTTGCCCCATATCCACCGTTGGCGCAATCACCCCTTGTGGGTACAGGGGCAACCCGTGGCTGAAAGGCTGCTGGAGGTCAGTGACGGCTTTACCGTGACTGCGCTCAAAAAAGCCGATCAGGCCGACGCTCTGGTAGTGCGTGGCGTTAATTTATTGGATGAAGCCCAAACGGTGACTATCAAGCCCGGTTTTGCCTGTGCTCAGGTCTACCGCATTGATCCCCTCGAACGGAATTTACAGTCAGAGGCTCTGCCGCTCAAAGATGGGGTGGTGACTTTACACTGCCGCCCGCAGGAGCTGGTCACGTTGCAACTGATCCCGGCTTAAAGCAAAGGCCCCCAGCAACGCTGGGGGCCTTTTGCGCGAGACGGTTATTGCCCAGGGGCGAAGATCATCACTTGCTTCTGGCTCAGTTCGGCCACCAGAATATTCCCCGTGCTGTCTACGACCATTTTCTGGGGTGAAGTCAGGCTGGTATGGCTGAAGCTGTGGATAAAGTTGCCGCTCGAATTATAACGGAAGATGCGGACACCGCTGCCGGGGACGGCCAGTACATAAATATCCCCATTGCGTGGGTCGACGGCTACGTCGCCAATGGCGGTAAAGGTTTGGCCCGTGCCATTGACGCCTTTACCGTCAAATTCCAAGAGACGAGAACCGTCACCATTTTTTGAGAACTTAATCACTTTGCCCGTTAAGCCGTCAGCGACATACACATGCCCGCTGCTATCGAGGCCCAAACCGACGGGGTTCAGGGCGGTGCTGCCTGTGAAATACAGTTGCGTATCCGCGACATTGCTCTTGTTAAATTTGATAATGCCTTGGTAGGGGCTGGCGGGCGCGGCCAAATAAACCAGGCCAGAGGCTCCGTCCACTGCGACATCGGTGATCGCTGTGTTACTGGCTACATTGTGTCGAGCGGTGCGGGTACCATTGGCGGCAAATTCGTAAAGATTGTAGCTATCCGTTGCTGCTGGGAAGCCGCTCCAGAGGCTGCCATCATTGCCGACGCTAATGCCTGAAATGGTGGGAGGTTGTCCGAAAATCGGATTCCCGTCATAAATGCGTAAATCGGATTGGCTGTTATTGCCCAAATCCTTGATGCGCACCATGCGATCGGCTCCGTCATTGTAGCTGACGTACAGCTTGTTATTGCGCACCTCTACGCCGCTGATATTGTTTAAAGCTGCGGCCCCATTGGCCCAACTCACATTGCTCAGATACCCATTGCCTTTTGTGGGAATTGGTGTTGGCGTGGGTGTCGGCACCGGTGTGGGGCTAGGGGTGGGTGTCGGCGTAGGCGTCGGTGTTGGGCTCGGCGTGGGAGTTGGGGTCGGCTCAGGGGTTGGACTGGGCGTGGGGGTTGGGGTCGCATTGGGATCTTCTG
>DLGM01000403.1:0-4354 GCA_002482705.1 Cyanobacteria bacterium UBA7694 | reverse complement strand
CGGGGTTGGGGTGGGCGTTGGGGTCGGCGTGGCATTGGGATCAGCCGTGGGCGACGCGCTGGCATTGGGATCCGTGGGTGTCTCGACGGCCTGTTCACCTTCGGGATCCTGTACGGTAGCCTCTCCAGCAGGTACGCCTTCAGCGGGTTTGAGTTTGGCCAGGCTGACGGTGACTTTGGTCATTTGGCGGGAGCGCCCGGCATCATTGAGGCCAGCTACGCGGAGAATGTAGCTGGTATTGAGTTCGGCCCCTTCAACCACAAACTTGGTGTCGGGAAACCGCTCGGCCAAGACTTCGTCGCCATTTTCGCCCACCAAGATGAGATATCCGCTTGCACCTGCGGCGGGGTTCCAGGTCATTTCAAAGGAGGTATCGGTCAAATATTTGACCTTCACACCGGTGGGGCGTTCGGGCAATTGGCCCTGTGGCGTATTGTCAGTGGGGTTAAAACTGCCGGGAGCAGTGGGTGTGGTTATGGGGGGAGTACTGGGTTGACCAATGGGGGTCAGACCGCCTTGATTGATGGAGTCGGGCGTGACGGGAGGAGGCTGTTTTTGACAGGCTCCCAAGAGGGTGGTTGTAAGGGCCAAAATGGTGGTACACCGGAAGGCAAACAAGGCAGTTTTCATGAGGTCTTTCCTGAAATTTGATCCTGCAAGCTGTGACGCGGAAAATCGTGGCTCCGTTCCCCAGCTTCTTTTAATATCGCATCTTTTGCCTTCAAGCTTGCATCTTAAGTGGATGCTCGGCACAAATTTGGAGGCTGAGACCCATCATTCTATGAAGTCTTTGCCTTGTGCAAGCCTTTTGCGCTTGCATCAATGAGAGCGCGCTGAAGTTTTGGCGACCAGGAGCAATTGGGCTATGTTGCCCCTGGCTCGGTTACTTGAGCTGTGCTGCTGCATCGCGCAGGGCCGTACGCAAACCTTCCTCAATCACCGGGTGGTAAAAAGGCATCTCCAACATTTGGTTGACGGTCATTTCCTGTTGGTAGGCCCAGGCCAATAAGTGGGCCAGATGCTCGGTGGCAGGGCCGATCATTTCGACCCCTAAGAAGCGTCCGCTGGCCTTGTCAGCGTACAGATGCAACATGCCCTTGTTTTTGAGCATAACGCGACTGCGTCCTTGGTTTTCAAAGGACACACGACCCGTGACAAAACTGCCAGCAGGCAGATCTTGCCAGCGTTTGCCTGCCAGAGCAATTTGTGGGTCGCTGAAAATCACCGACATGGGGGCGCGGCGCAGGCCGGGTTTGATCTGCGGGTACAAGGCCGCATTGGTTCCGGCGGTAACCCCTTCATCAGCCGCTTCGTGCAGCACGGGCAGATAGTGATTGGCATCCCCCGCCAGAAAAATGGCGCTATTGCCACACTGTAAGGTATCCAAATCAAAGGGGGTGGTACCATCAGGGTTGAGGGTCAAGGAGGTGTTTTCCAGCCCTAAGCGATCGAGATTTGGTTTGCGCCCGGTGGCTACAAGAATCCATTCAAAGGTTTCCTGATGGGCTTCTCCCCGGTTGTCTTGCCAGCTTACGCTCACCCCGTTTTCGACCCGCTCCATGTGTGTGAGCAAAGCATCTGTATCGAGGGGATATTCTGCGGCCAAAGCCTGGGTGCCGTAGGCCTTGATCTCGGGATCGGTCAGTGGGCCAATTGCGCCACTGCGCCCAAAAACACGGGTTCTGACCCCAAGGCGGTGTAAGGCTTNNCCAGGCCAATCACGCCGGGGCCAAAGACGGCCACTGAGGCCGGTAAATCTTCCCAGTCAAAGACATGGTCGTTGACAATCATGCGATCTCCGGCGGCTTTTAAGACATCGGGGATAAAGGGGGCTGAACCACTGGCAATGACAATCGCTTTGGCTTCAATGCGCGTATGCTCTCCGACCTGGAGGGTGTGGTCATCCACAAACTGGGCATAACCGCGAATGCGGCGCTCAGCCGGGATATTGTCGACGGATTCTAAAACAAAACCAACAAACCGGTCACGTTCGCGGCGGACGCGCTCCATGACGGCCCGGCCATCAATACGATATCCCTGGGGATGGATGCCAAATGCTGGGGCGATCTCCAGGTTATGGGCAGATTCTGCGGCGGCAATCAGTAGTTTGCTCGGCATGCAGCCAACGCGGGCACAGGTGGTACCGTATGCGCCCCCTTCAATGATTAAGACTTCGTCTGTATGTTTGCGGGCTGAGCGCCAGGCGGCAAGGCCTGCGGTACCAGCACCAATAATGGCTACATCTGTCTTGAGGGTTTGCATAGATCAGCTCCTTGAATCATTGATGGGGGGCACTGCTGTGCCCCCAGAAAGTTTAGCGGTTTTGGAAATAAGCTTCTAATTCGTCAGCGCCACCAATGTGTTGGCTGCCGATATAAATTTGTGGCGTGCTGGCCCGACCTGTGACGTTGCGCAGGCTGCGGGTTGTCACTTCGCGCCCCAACTGAATTTCTTCAAAGTCTAAACCCCGATCGTTGAGCAATTTTTTAGCGCGGGCACAGTGGGGACAGCCTTCTTTGCTAAACATCGTAATATACTCGGGTTTGACGGCATCGGCATTGATATAGTTGAGCATAGTGTCGGCGTCAGAAACCTCAAAGGGGTCCCCTTCGACATCGGGTTCAATAAACATTTTTTCGACCACGCCGTCTTTGACCAGCATCGAATAACGCCAGGAGCGATCCCCGAAGCCCAGGTTTTCTTTGTTGACGAGCATGCCCATACCCCGGCTGAAGTCGCCATTGCCATCGGGGATAAAGCGCAAATTCAGGGCGTTTTGGTCGCGCTGCCAAGCTTCCATGACAAACGCGTCATTAACAGACACACACAAGATGTCATCAACACCATTGGCTTTAAAGGTGGATACCAGCTCGTTATAACGGGGGACATGGGCCGTAGAGCAGGTGGGAGTAAAAGCTCCGGGCAGGGAAAAGACAACAACGGTCTTACCGGCAAACAGGTCACTGGTATTGAGTTCTTGCCACTGGCCGTGTTCACGGGCTTTAAAAGTGACGTCAGGAACGCGTTGGCCTTCACGAGAGGTTAAAGTCATAAAAAAATCTCCTTTGGGTGATAAATTGAAGGGGCCCATTTGGGCGTTGCATACTCTTGATTATGGCAAAGCGTTTTTAATTTGTCCAATCGTTTATTTTTTAATTTTTAATTGTTAAAAACTATCAGAGTGTCTCTTGACCTCTACTAATGGCCACAGGCAGAACCCTTGACCGTCTTGCTTTTCACCCACAACGGAGCTATCGGCACCCTGTAGACGGCAAAAGAAAAGGGCCAGCTCTTAACAACTGGCCCTTTGTTACTGAACGGGGGTTTACAGTTCGCGCTCCATGGTGGCATTAAAGCCGACAAAGCTCTTGAGTACGTCGATGCCGAGTACTTCAGCGAGGGTGACGCGCACTTGGTTGGGCGTCTCGCGCTTGAGATTGAGGGTTAAGCGGGCTGACCCGGCTGCAACGGTGGTATTGACTTCACTCAGATCGGCATTGCCAACAGCTTCGTAACTGGTTTCGCCAGTGTAGGTTTGCCCCTGGAAGACCGTGCTGGCACTGAACTTGCGATTGGGCAGTTCACGCAATTTGATTTGCAGGGAACCCCCGGGAATCACGACACTGCGCAGCACCCAATTGCCCACATACGATGAAAGGGGCGATGGGGGCGCAACGGCTTCTTGGGCCTCTTGTTGGGCCTTTTGGGTTTCGGCTTCAGAAACGGTTTGTTCTTGGCTGGGCGTGGCTTCACCATTGGTGAACTGGAACTGTTTATTGTCAGCGGTGGTGACGACCACGGTGGCTCCATCCGAAAAATAGGCGTTCAGCAGCGCGCTCATGTCAAAATTGGCGTTGCTAAAATAGCTTTGCAGGTTGAGCATGTTTTGATAGCGGGCAAAGATGTCTGCATTGGCCTGAGCCGTTTGGAAGCCGCTGACAAGGGTGAGACCGCCCCGGACGGAGCCTGCTTGTAAGACCAAGGTGCCACGATCAAATTGAGCAGGGCGAATCAAGGTGTAATTCTGAACGTCATTTTTGAGCTTGAGCGTAATTTTATTGCCGCTATTGGCTGATTTGGGCACGGCAAAGGTGTACATGCCCTTACCGCCAAAATGCACCAAAGCTTTACCATCCAGTGCCGCTTGCATACCAGTGGGTTTCAGATTTTGGGTGGCGCTGGTGCCCAGCAGCATAATTTCGCTGCTGGTGACCGTTTTACCGTCAATCTGTAAAGACTCAATGTCTTCAGGGACAATTGGGCTTTGTACGCCGTTGGCATCTTTGTGGGCCAACATCAGGTCAAACATGACCACACCGGCGGCGATTTTTTCTTCTTGGGTCAGGTTGGCGGG
>DLGM01000163.1:4043-7055 GCA_002482705.1 Cyanobacteria bacterium UBA7694 | reverse complement strand
TCTACGACCGTGTTGCCGAGGCGTTCCGCAGAGGGAATATAAATTTCCACGTTATCAAGCTGGGTATCTTCGCTCTCTTTGAGCAGGTTTTCGTAATTTTTAAGACGGGCTTTGCTTTTGGCCTGTTTGGCCTTGGGCGACATGCGCACCCACTCCAATTCTTGTTGCAGGGTTTTGCGGCGACCTTCGGCGTGTTTTTGTTCAACGGCCAGACGCTCTTGTTTTTGTTCGAGCCACGAGGAATAATTGCCATTCCAGGGGTAGGCCTTGCCGCTTTNNNNTCGAGGAAGTAGCGATCGTGGGTAATCACAATCACGGTGCCTTTGTACTGCTGCAGGTGTTTTTCGAGCCAGGCGACGCTTTCGGCATCGAGGTGGTTGGTCGGTTCGTCCAACAATAATAAATCAGGGGCTGACAGCAACAGGCGGCACAGGGCAACCCGGCGTTTTTCCCCCCCGGAGAGGTTGGTCACTTCTGAATCAGCCGGAGGGCAGCGCAGGGCTTCCATGGCCATATCAAGGGTGGTATCGAGGTTCCAGGCATCTAAGGCTTCGATTTGATCTTGCAGGCGGCCAAATTCGTCAGCGGTTTCATCGGAGTAATTGGCGGCCAGTTCATCAAAGCGGTTGAGGATGTCGCGAATATGGCGCACGCCGTCTTCTACGTTGCCGCGCACATCTTTGGCGGGATCCAGCTCGGGTTCTTGGGGCAAATAACCCACGGTGAAACCCTGGGTTAAGCGTGCTTCACCTTGGAAATTGGTTTCAATCCCGGCCATGATTTTGAGCAGGGTCGATTTACCCGCGCCGTTATGACCGATCACCCCGATTTTGGCACCGGGGAAAAAGCCAATCGTAACGTCTTTGAGCACTTCGCGGTTATTGGGCTGCACAATTTTGGTGAGCTTATAGGTTTGGTAAATATACTGTTCGGCCATGGGCGGGGATTCTCCAGTTGTCATCAAGGGTATATCTGTGTGTACGGTGCCAGCCTGAGGTATGCAGGACGCCCTCAGTGTAACATGCTGGATGGGGCTTAGGTGCCCGTGCGGCGATAGGCGTGGCGCATACTGGCTACCAACAGAACCAGGGAAGCCAGGGCAATCAGTGTCCCCCAGAACCAATAGGGGAGTAACCAGCCAGCGGCAATTTGGCCCGTATCTGACAAGAGCTGTTGCCCCCCCACATTGGCAGCGGGCATAAACAGGTAGTCAAGCTGGCGATAGGTGCTGATACAGGCTTGCACGCCTAAAAACTGGACATACACTTGCCGCCAGCTCTCACCGGCTTTAAAGGCAATGGCCAAGGTCAACAGACCGACCACCGGCAGAATAATCCAGCCAAATAATGAGCGCACCCAAATCAGGGTTGAGAATAAGAGCGCCAATCCCAAAATCACCAACATGCGTCGTGAACTTTTGGGATTGCGTCCCGAGAGGATGAAGAGGGCTCCTGCAATCGGTGGGCCCAGCAGGCCTCCGGCCGCTACCAACGGATTCCAGAAAGCGCCCCCGCCGCTGTGGTAGGCGAGCCCGGATCCATTGGGAAAAAGTAACAGGCTTTCAAAGCGCCCGCCTGTGAGGATGGCCGTCAGGCCATGCCCCATTTCATGAAACCAGGTGGAGAGAATGGTAAAGGGGTAGAGCAAAAAATTTCCGTAAGGAATTTGCCAGAGCATGACGGTGATCAGGGCGGATACGATCAGCCACTGAAAAGCCTTGGTGCGGGTGTGTTGTTCCTGTTCAAGTGCCATGGCCTGATTTTAGCACACTTGTCTTAGCCCAATTCGAGCAGGAGGCGGAAACCAACATTGCGGGCACGATGCCCCGGATTTTCATGGGCACGGGTTCCGCTATGGCATTGCCCGGCCCGTTGACTCCAACTGCCGCCACGCATGACGCGTTCATTGCCCTCGGAAGGGCCTTGTGGGTCGATGTGGAACCCTGAAGGCAGGGGAGCAAAACGGTCGTTAACCCATTCCCAGACATTGCCATGCATATCATAGAAGCCCCAGGTGTTGGGGGTTTTAAGGGCGACGGTGCGCGTCTCATCCCCGGCATTGTCAGCGTACCAAGCGTATTGGGCCAGGAGGTGTTCTTGAGAGCCAAAGCAATAAGCCTGAGGGTTGCCAGCCCGGCAAGCAAATTCCCATTCGGCTTCTGTTGGTAGGCGATAATCTCCCTCACCCGTGGCGCTTAGACGTTGGATAAATTGTTGGCAATCATCCCAGGACACGCGTTCCACAGGGCGCTGACGATCCCCTTGAAAGTGGGAGGGGTTTTCCCCCATGAGCTGCAGCCATTGGGCTTGGGTGACGGGGGTTGTTTGCAAATAATAGGGCTTCATTAAAGCCATATTCGCTTCACCACTTTCACCCAGTGGTAAGGTGGGGTGGTAAATAAATCCTAAACTTTCCTCGAGTATAAAGGGCATGACCAAAACGAACTCCATGCCGAGATGGTTACTCAAACGGGGTTTAGGGGGGCGTTCCCAACTGAAGGGTTGGGTCAGGGGTGGGAAGGATTGGGGTTTGGGAGGTGGGGGTGTTGGTTTGCGCTTGTGGGGGCTCAAAATATCCAAAAGGTCGTCGCTGTAAGCATCGAGATCAATCTCTTCGCTCTCGTCAACGGGGATGGGCTCCGTTTTGGGGGGCGTGTGGGTGATGGTTGTCTCCATCCGCAACTGTAGCGCTTCCGCGCGCCGCAAAAAATCTTCCTTGCGGCGTAATTCTTCTTCTTTACGGGCCAATTCTGTGGTCAGTTCAAGGGCTTCTTCTTTGCGTTTGAGGGCTTCTTCTTTACGGGCCAGCTCTTCTAAGCGCAGCTTTTCAGCTTCTGCTTCGCGGCGGCGCAGATCCTCCATGCGCCGGCGGTCTTCCTCCTCTTCAGCACTGAGGCGCCGCAATAGGTCTTCTTTGTGGGCCAGTTCTTCTTCGCGGCGGCTGAGCGCATCTTGGCGATCGGTCGAGTCGGGTATAATTACCGGATCATGGCGTTCTGACCCCGTCATGGCC
>DLGM01000163.1:0-3999 GCA_002482705.1 Cyanobacteria bacterium UBA7694 | reverse complement strand
GAGGGCTGTGACCCGTTGGGAGGGGATATGCATAAAGCTGGCCGAAGCGTGAATTTCCTGCTCATCGGCGGGTACCAGCAAGCGGGAAGCCAGCTTTGGCAAAATGACCATACGGATAAAGTTTTCTTCTACCACCTTTTGCGGGTCAGGAGGGGCTGCGGCCTCTTCTTCTGGGGGTTCAATCAATTTGCGCCAAGCGGCCACGTTTTCCGGGCGCTGACTCCACTTGATTTGTAGTGCCTGTAATAACCAGTGTTCATCCCATTCAGAAATTTCAACGCCCAACTGAGAGGGGCGAATGAGTTCTTCTTCACCGAGCATGCGATCTTGGGGAATGGGGGGCGTAATACCCGTCAGGGTGCGGTAAACGGTTGCTGCCAGGGCATAGATATCGGTCCACGGGCCTTGGATGCCGTTGGTAGTGTATTGTTCAGCCGGGGCAAAGCCAGGGGTAATAAAGGCCAAGAGATTGGTGGTTTTCCCTGACATTTGCTGGCGAGCAGCCCCAAAGTCAAGCAAAATGGGCTCTCCGCGCTTGGTAATATAAATATTGTCGGGCTTAATGTCGCGGTGGAAGGTGTGGTTGTCATGGACTTCTTCTAAGGCACCGAGGAGGGGCAACAAGACCTTGTCGCGGGCTTCTTTGACGGGAAGACGGCCCCCACGGCGCTCTACATATTGGCTCAGGGTTTCGCCTTCAAGGTATTCCATAATGAAATAAGCGGTATTATTGGCTTCAAAGAAGTGGCGAATGCGAATAATGGTGGGGTTGCGCAGCGAAGCGAGGAGCCGGGCTTCGGCAATGAATTTGTCTTTGCCGAGTTTAAACAGCTCGGCTTTTTCCCCCTCAAAGGGCATGACCGTTTGCCCATCAGTACTGCGGGTTGCAAACTCAGAAGGGAAATACTCTTTGATTGCCACCTGTACGTTGAGATGGCGATCATGTCCCAGATAGGTAATTGCAAAGCCCCCATGGCCCAAGACCTTGCCAATAAAATACTGCTGTTGCAGCCGAAAAGGAGGCTTGAGGTAGAGGGGGTTATGGTTTTCAGGCTGCGGGTAGGCACATTGAGGGCACACTTCCACTTCCGCAGCGATAATCAGAAAGCACTGGAGACAGTATTTTTTTTTCTGCAACATGGCCTTGTACTCGGACACGATTCACGGATCAGCAGCAAAACATTTTCAAAACGAGCTGGCTTTTAACGCCTTTGAAATTGTATCAGATAATAGTTCTTTTTGCCGGAGCGCACGACCAGTGTCGTCTCTGAGGCCAAATGACTCAGATCGATCAGGGTGGTCGGATCTGTGTATTTGCGATTGTTCACATAGACGCCCCCCCCTTGGATCAAGCGCCGGGCTTCCCCATTTGAGCTACATACTTGGCCTTCGCGCAGCAAATTGGCCAAGGTCATGCCCGCCTCCAATTGGGTGCGCGGCAAGCTGGTAGAAGGGACATCGGCAAAAATTTCGTGCAGATCCGCATCACTTAAGCCGCTGATTTCACGACCAAACAAAATTTCGGTGGCTTGCTCTACCCGCAGCAGTGCGGCTTCGCCATGCACAATCTGGGTCACTTCGGCGGCCAGGCGCTTTTGGGCCATGCGCTGTTCCGGCTGTTCACGGTGACTGGCGCACAAGGCTTCGATTTCAGCCACAGGCAAAAAGGTGAAAAATTTGAGATACTTTTCGACTTCGCTGTCTTCGGTGCGCACCCAGAACTGGTAAAACTGATAGGGCGAAGTCATGGTCGGGTTGAGCCATACGGCATTGCCCGCCGATTTACCGAATTTTTCACCGCTGGCAGTGGTCACCAGGGGGAAGGTAATGCCATAGGCCTGTTGCCCAGCCACTTTATGGACCAAATCGATCCCGGCGGTGATATTGCCCCACTGATCGTTGCCCCCGGTTTGGAGCTTACAGCCTTGGCTGCGGAAGAGGTGTAAGAAGTCGTAGGCTTGCAGCAACATATAGCTGAATTCGGTATAAGAAATGCCCTGATCGCGATCTTCGAGGCGGCGGCGCACCGACTCTTTCGCCATCATGTAATTGACGCTGAAATACTTGCCCACATCACGCAGCCAATCAATGTAGCTCATCGGGCCAATCCAGTCATGGTTATTGACCATCAGGGCCGCATTCTCCCCTTCAAAACTCAGGAAGCGCGAAAGCTGTTCTTGCAGTCCTTTGACATTGGCATCAATGGCTTCGGGGGTGATCAATACCCGCTCGCTGTTGCGACCGCTGGGATCGCCAATCATGCCGGTGGCACCCCCTACCAGGGCGATGGGACGGTGTCCGGCACGCTGAAAGTGGGCCATGGCCATAATCGGCAAGAGGTGCCCGACATGTAGGCTGACGGCGGTAGGGTCAAAGCCGTTATAAAAAGGGACGGA
This sequence comes from Cyanobacteria bacterium UBA7694, assembly GCA_002482705.1. Classification (GTDB taxonomy): domain Bacteria; phylum Cyanobacteriota; class Sericytochromatia; order UBA7694; family UBA7694; genus UBA7694. The sequence continues at coordinate 1,603 of DLGM01000163.1, read as the reverse complement.
TTCTTGGGTTAGGGTTTGGCTCAGGGTTTCCCGGTCGCTGATCTGTTCGAGCATGCCTCGGGCGGTAAGTTCATCTAAAATCGAAGGGGCGGCAGCCATAAGGACCTCTTTGCATGGAATGCCCTATTATAGCCTGTTACCGCCCCTTAGCGTAGATGATCAGAGCAGGGAGTTTTCGACCCGGCCCCCGCCAAAATAAATCTTTTGCAGGGATTGATCATAGGCATCTCCCCCGCGCAGGGTGCTGATTTTGACGCCGCTGTAAGGCCCTTTGGGGGAGGAGTGAATGTATTTATAACCGCCGATGTAAATTCCTACGTGCGTCGGGTATTTGCGATTGCCGCTAAAAAATACCAGATCCCCGGCCCGCAGCTCATCAATTTCTTTCAGGGTGGCTCCCACCAGGCGCGAAAACCCCTTTTGCTGATCCGCATCGCGGGGCAAATAAATGTGCTGGGAGCGGAAAACAGTTTGCACAAAACCGCTGCAGTCGACCCGGTTGCCGAGCGAGCCGCCCCATAAATAGGTGCCTTTACCTTGGGGGCCCTGGGGCAGGAATTGATGAGCCACCTTTAAGAGTTTGTTGACATCCAGCTTTTGGGGGGAGACCAGGGCCACATCGCTGCTATCGAGCACCACGGGTTTGCCGTCAGGCAGGGCTGCAGTGATCTTTTTCGGATCTTGTTTGACCAGTTTTAAACGGGTTCCAAAATAGAGTAAGCGTGGGCTTTGGACGGTTTCTGTCAGTAATACCTGCCGATTGTTGAGCCACTGATCAAAGGCCGGGGCATCCACCTCACGCAATTGGTTGCGCTGAATCCAGGCAATATACCCATCATCGGCAATTTGCACCCGGGCAAAGGCTTTGTCTGGGCTGTATTCCAAAATGCGGACGGGGGTCCCCAGGCGCACCTGTGTCGCCAGGTTTTCACCCGCTTCAGCGACCGGTTTGACATACAGGCTGCTAGAGGGGGTTATGGTGATGCCATAATCGAGTTGGACATCGCTATAGGGGAAATGGTTGAGGCTCACCCGCACGCCATCCGGAAAAACACCTTCAGCCACTTGGGTGATCAGATTGCGTTGGGCTTCGCTGTATACCCGGCCTTCAATGGCGGGGGTTTTTTGCTCAAAACGGATGTGCAGATCGAGGACCGTATCCCGCTCAATATGGCTGGGTACATTCAAGCGGAAGGTTCCACAGCGATCACATTTGCCCTCTTCGGGGCGGCTGATATCCACGGGTGTCAGGGTCAGGCTGATGGGACGCCGCTGTAAGGTGCTCTCAAGGTGCGCTCCCATCTGGGCTGCGAGGTTGTCAGCGAACGTGGTGACTTCTTTGGGGGTGGCAGTTGCGGGCAAGGCCAATGTCAGCACACAGGCCGCGGTGGCCAGATAAAAGCGAAGGGCCATGGGGGGTTCCTCACTAGACTAGAATTCAGCTTTATTCTAGCACGTTGGGGCGTAACGCTCAGAGAGTTACGCCCAGAGAGCGAAGCGCCAAAATTCTTCCAACGACCGGTTTAGGCCTACTGGTCAGGGGAGGGCGTATGCGATACGTCCTTTATCCATCGATGGCAATCCGTGGTTGGTCAATCTTAAT
>DLGM01000071.1:3140-3627 GCA_002482705.1 Cyanobacteria bacterium UBA7694 | reverse complement strand
AGTGGATGTGCGCTTCAACGGCGGCGGACACGTCTCGCAACTGCTGCTCGACAAACTCGCGCGCAAGCGCCTGGGCTACGATATTCCGCGTTGGGGCATCCCCGAATCGTACCCCAGTTATGCAGTCTTAGGCCCGATTTTGGCTCTGACTGATGAAAATGCGGGTTCTGATGGAGATATCTTCAGCCATTCCTTTAAAATGATGAAGCTCGGCCCGCTGGTGGGTAAACGCACCTGGGGCGGCGTCATCGGGATCAACAGCCAAGGGCGTCTGGTCGACGGCAGTTTGACCACCCAGCCGGAATATTCGTTCTGGTTCCACGATGTGGGCTGGGGCGTCGAAAACTACGGCACCGACCCGGACGTAGTGGTCGAATATGCGCCCCACGACTACAAGGCCGGGGCTGACCCCCAGCTCACCAAAGGTCTGGAAATACTCAAGGACATGCTCGCCAAGAATCCGCCCCAAGTGCCCGATTTCTCACAG
>DLGM01000071.1:0-3135 GCA_002482705.1 Cyanobacteria bacterium UBA7694 | reverse complement strand
CAGCGTCCTTCGCTGAAGCGGCCTCCGCTCCAGCCTCACCCTTAAGATCTTTTTAAAGATCGGGCTCAAAGGGGACATACAAGTTTGTATGTCCCCTTTTCCTGTTTGGTACACACCCTGATATAATGGAACATAGCGTCAACTGTGAGGATTGTTACAGGTGAAACTTGCGTTTTGGCTATTTTTGCTGTTGCTGGTGACCAATGGGCTCAGCGCCTTTTTGGGCAACGAGCTGGGCCGCAAGATTGGCAAACGCAAATTGTCGATCTTTGCCCTGCGTCCTAAACACTCCAGCACCTTTTTGACCATCCTGCTCGGCATGACCCTGTCTCTGGGGGCTATGGGCCTGTGGTTAGGGCTCGACTCGGGGGCACGCAGCCATCTCTTATTCCCGGAAAATGCCGCTGAACAACAGTTGGCCCACTACCAAGATCACCTCGCCACCGCCAACCGCAATTTGCAGCGTCTGCGTGCGCAACGGGCTCCACTGGCCCCCATCCCCCCCGTCATAGCAGCAAGCAGTGCCTCAACTGTGCCACTGCAATTGGCCCAACAGCGCCCCCCTTCTGCTGAGCAGCCCCGCCCTGTGGCACCCGCCCAGATCACCCTGGCCACCCGGCCCGTCACGCCCACGGCAGCACGCGCCAAAACAGAGGTGACGGCTCCCCCCATGCGGACAGCCCGTTTGGCCCCGCCTGCCAAGGTATCTCAGAGCAGTTCGCCTGCCGCCCCGAGCGCACCCGCCCTCGCCGCTGAAGACTTGCCCGTGCGGCTGGTGGCCCAACAAAACGACCTTTTATTCTCCTTTGAAGTGCCGGGAGCCCAATCGGAATCAGCTTCCCGGGCAATTGTCAGTGAAGTCTTAAAAATGACCGAACAATACGCCCGCGAACTGGGCGTCGAGCCCCAGGACAGCAGTATTCGCATCCTGCCCCAAGAACTTGAACAGGCCATCCGCCAATTGCAACAACCCTCGGCCTTTGCCTTACAGGTCAAAGTGGCTCAAGATACCCATACCCGTCAGCCACTGCCGATTCACCTGACCCTGCAAACCAGTGCCAGCGACAGCTTTGATCCCCACGACCTGCTCGAAAAAGAGCGTCTCGGAGGCCATGAGACCCGTGCGGTCTTGCAACAGGGCATGCAAGAAGCCATTGCCCAGACCATTCGTCAAAAACAAGATCAGGGGTTGCGGGTGGCCGACTACAAACCCACCACGCGCAGCGAAGGCTCCCTTTTTAGTGCCCCAGTTGAAACCTGGCGCAATGCCGAAGTGCCGGTCCGTTTCTCGAACGTTGTCCATCGCAACGCCACCATTTATGGGACCATTACCACCCAACCTTCACTCCTTAACCCGCCCCTAGAAGATCCCAAAATCGAATAAATCCGATATAGATCTATCTCTAGGGATATGCTAAAATATGAACAGTTTTGCATCTTAAGACCTCGCCCCGGAGCGCTGTCATAATTCTGCATCCACCTAAGCTAATGGGCCCCATTCTTTTATCACTGTAAGCCCCGACACCTCACCGCAGGCAGGTCTTCATTTCAAATCAGGAGTGAAGTTACCTATGTTATCCCAAGAGCCCCATAACCCCAAGTACAAAGCACTCAAGAGTAAGCCGAACCCCAAAAAGAAGTATCTCTACACCTATACTCATGAAGGTGAAGATCTCATTCAGCAAAACCTAGAGGAATATGAGGACGAATCATTTTATTCCCCTCGCAGTGGCCGGGCCCGCCACACCTTTACCAAACGCCGTCGGGATGCTGGCTTTTTCTAATCGGCTATCGCTCACGGTATACTAGGGGCGAGAATATCGTTACCTCCTAAGAAGGCCCCTATGAAACGTTGGTTATGTGCTGCTGTCATGATGTGTTTGGCAATCCCACCAGCCCTGGGAGCATCCGGCTGGGAACCCCTGCGCACCCAGTTATTGCGGGAAATGGAAATCACCTGGGTTCGTGATCTGGCCTTAAAAAAACCAGAGCGCATGGCCGTTTTGCCATTTCAAGCCACCGACTCGGCCCCAGCGGAATGGGGAGCCTGGATGACAGAAGAAATGACCCTCCAACTCTTTGGTCAAGGGCCTTGGAAAATGCTGGAACGGGCTCGGATTGAGCAGCTCATCCGCGAACAGGGTTTTACCCAGACCGCCTTGGCCGATGCCACGACCGCAATCAGTTTGGGCAAACTGGCCGGGGCCGACACCTTGGTCATGGGCAGCTACCGCGCCATTAGCCCCACGGAAGCCCGTGTCTGGGTCCGGCTGGTTGTGGTAAGTACCGGACAGGTGTTGGCAATTGCCAGTGGCAGCGTTCCCCTCCAAGCCAGCGCGACACCGCTGTTAGACAGTTTGCGCATGGAATAACCTTACTCCGCTGCGGTTCTGGTCTAGGCGAACCCACCACAAATCCAGGGGCAGAAGATTTTCTCCCCTGTCTACATGTTATGATTTGGGGTACACCGATCTGAGAGGAATGCCCCATGCCCATTGCCCGTACCCTTATCGCCCTCACGTTGCTGAGTACCCTGGGATTGACTGGCTGCCAAAAACAGGCCCCACCCCAAGAAGCCATTGATCAGACCCAAGTTGAAACCTTGGTCAAAGACTTTCTCACAGAGCTTGCCAGTGGCAATCAAGAGCGGCCGATGGGCGTTTACAGCGTGCCCTTTTGGGCCGATGGCCATTGGATTTTAACCGAGGAGCAACTGCGCAAGGAAATTCCCGCAGCGGGCCCGGAAGACGCTATTATTGTCCAACAAGTCGGTGTCCGCCTGTACCCGATTGCCCATCTCGATGTGCTCAACCCCAGTGGTTGGAAGCGTTTACAGGAAGATCAGACATCGGTCACAGCCCTAGAGGGGCTCTATATTGCCGCTGTGCGTGCCCAATACCAGGAGCGAGGACAAGATCGGGATGAAACCGGGTGGCTCCTCATGCGCCGCACCCCCGAAGGCTGGAAAGTGGCGGGCGTGATTGAAAAATAGCGGCCTTTAGGGCTGCAGTTGGATGCCTACAGTCAAAGGGCGGCGCAATACACGCGGATCCAAGCCCTGCTTGAAAGCCAGCAGCAGCCCGGCAGCTTCCCAATAGTTGTCCACCACCGACAGATGGGGGGCATTGCTCAATC
>DLGM01000471.1 GCA_002482705.1 Cyanobacteria bacterium UBA7694 | reverse complement strand
CGCCATTAAGCTCAGTACATCCTGGCGGGGCAAATAAAAGGCCAAACGGAAGCGTCCGAGCAGATTGTCTAGCGCCACATCAACCGCGTCATGGGTTTCGAGCTGTTGCCGATAGTTTTCGGCAATTTCTTCAAAGCGCGGCATTTCCTCCGCATGAACCGGGGCATACAAATCCATTTCCGTCTGCTGGTACAAACGCTGACTCAGGGCAAAAATAATCGCAGGCACCGCCTGGGCCGGGTCCAGGGTAATGCTCTCCGCACTCTGGGGCACCAGGGTCGGTACCGGGCCTTGGCCATGGGTTGGGCCTTCTGGATCATCCAAGTCAACCACTTCCGGGGTCTGGGTCACCGCATCCGGGTCTTCTCCCGCTTGGAGAGCACGGATTTCAGCCGTGGTCACCAAACCCGCTTTCACCAATAGCTCAAGCGGTGAGCGCAGTTGGGCCTTGAGGGGATTGGGTATCGGGAAAACCAGCCCGGCGGGTTTGGCATGATCCCGCAAGGCATAGGGAATCGTCTGTTGTTTGACCATCTCAAACTGATGCGGATCAATAATGCTGATCAGCGGCGTCAGAGGCGTTGGGTCATGAAAACTGGTCATGAGCAGCAAGTAGTTCTGATCAGGAGTAAGCATTAAGAGATCACAGGGATCCAGATGCTGGTTACTAAAAGGACTGCCGCGCAGCGACATTTGATCATCCCACTCACCTGTTTCAAGGTTCAAAGCATACAAAACCGGTGCCGGTTTGAGCACCAATACATATAAATAGCGAATATCTGGTGAGCGTACAATATTACCAAAAGCTNNTGGTAGTTTCCGGGCTCTAGCTCAAAAGGAGCCAAGTCCATGGTATCCAGCGACAATACGTGCAGCGTGGGCGACTGCTGATCGGTAATAAACACCTTAGGTTCATAATAATCAAAAGCAATATTCAGGGCTTTGAGACTACCAGGAGCACGCACCTGTACCAACCCGAGCACTTGGTTGGTGGTCGTACCCAGCACACGTACCGTGCCAGCGGCCCGGTCGGTAATCGCGAGGTAGGAACGGTTCTCTGAGAGATACAGATCATAGGCCGTTTGCCCACTGCCTTTGGGGACGCGGGGGTAAAGGTACTGGTTACTCTGGGCCCAGTGGGCATCTTCAAGCAACGTTGGGCTGTAAATATAGGCCTGATCCGGGGTCAGAATGAGGCCATAGGGGCCGCTCTGGGATAGGGGCATGCGTTCGCTTAGGATCCCTTCAGGCTTAAGACCCGCCAATGACATTCCCCAAGGCTCTTCTTGCAGCGGGTCACCTTCCCCAAACCCCTCGTACAGATCAAAGCTGGCCAGTACCTCATGGGCCGGAAAGGTCAGCACCTGAAGGGTGCGGGCCACCGGGTCAATGGTATACGCAGTCGCACTCAGTTTTGCACAGGCAGCATCATACTCAGCTTGCTGCTGAGCGATCAAGTTCTGGAGGGTTTCTGGGTCTATCTGCTTATGGCGAAGCACCCACTGGAGCAAGGCGGCTGCAGCCAAATCATCATCGGCGTTCATGCTGTAACTATACCAGATGGGCTTGGGGGCTTGGGGGAAGCACCATAATAACGATTGGTCACAGTCACTTTACGCTGGAATTGTCCATTCAATCTATTCATTTTCGATTACACGCTTAAATACGTATCCCCAAATAAATAAGGTGTTTGAGTTTAGCCCATGATTGGTGTTTATGGCGAGATCAGACGCCCGTGGAGTGAAAAGCAGTCCTACTTCATTGCGGAGTAGCTGACCTTTTTCGACTTGAGCGGTACTTGAGCAATACCTATTCAAGTGGTTTTGAAAATGCTGGATGCCTGGAAAATTTAGATCTACATAAGCGACGATTAGCATCTGAAAGCTAAAGGGGAAATATTCTGCTTAAATAGCTGGTAGCCAGTCTAATCTTTGAGTTGGGTTTAGTGTTAACGACCGTGCAGGCACCACAACAACAGAAGTGTACTTCCCCCACAATCATTCTCGATGGAGCCCTCGCTCTCTGTGTATACTGTAGGTATTATGTCGCAATTACCCCTGATCTTTGGCTCTCGCCCTACTGCTCTGCCGATGACCGAGCGGCCCGGTTCTTATGCCATAGTCTTTCATCCCCGCAAACGTCGTATGGCGGTCATGAAAATAGGGGAACGCTTATATTTACCGGGTGGGGGCCGGGAAGCCAACGAAAGCCCCGAAGCCTGTCTACACCGCGAAGTGCGTGAAGAAACAGGCTGGTGTGTTAATATCCATAGCCTTTTGGGACAAGCAGGGGATATTTTGGTGGCCCGCGATCACCATTCAGCCCTGCTGAAAATGGGGCATTTTTATACCGCATCCTTCACCCAATGGGTGGCCCCGGTTCAAGAAACCAGCCATACATTGCTGTGGCTTTCCCCAGAACAGGCGTTGCAGAGTTTGGTGCACCACAGTCACCGCTGGGCTGTTGAACAAGCCTATAAGGAACCCTATGATTCAAATTTCTGACCGTTTTCGTATACTTTTCCGCTGTCAGCGCAATCGCTGTCCGCGTTGCGGCGAAGGCCGCCTCATGACCGGGCTGTTTAAGCTCGTGGATGCCTGCCCCAACTGCCATTTCAAACTGGACCGGGGGGAAGGTTTCTTTTTGGGCGCACTGCCCATTAACTACTTTGTGATCGTCGTCTACTGGATGCTACCAATCATGGCGCTGTGGATCTTTGCCAAAGTGCTGTCTTATCAGGTGGCTTTGACCCTGATTGGAATTGGCATGGTATTGGGCCCGATTTTCCTGTACACCTACTCCAAGCTCTTATGGCTGGGCACCTATTATTTCTGGCTGGCCCACGAACTGGAAGAAACCCCTAGCGAAGCTTAAGCGGGGCTAGCAAGGATCGCCTCCCGTTTGCGATAATAAACCTATCTCTTTGGGAGGCGCACACGGATGTTACTTTCCCCCCAGCAGTTGTTTGCCCCTCGTCCCAGCACCCCTGCTGTACGCATTGGGTTGGTGGGACAGTTGGTGCAAGGGCCCGCCCCGGCAGCACCTGCGGATCGCGTCCAGCTTCGGCCCACACCTACAGCGGCGGCAGCTCCGGCCACACTGCCGGGCATCAGCCTCGGCAATGCTCCCCGCCAACAGCTCACGGCCCTGGGGCAAAAATATGGGGTTCCCTTTAACGGCAACTGGAACACCTTCCAAAAAGACATTATTCACGCCATCATCACCCACAAAGCCCGTGAACATGGCGTACCGATTGATATTGCCAAAGGCATTGCCGGGAATGAAAGCAACTGGAAGATGTGGACCGACCTCGATAAAGGCACCGTCATCCAGGGCAAAAACATCCGTGATGGGGAGCTCAAATCCACCGACTGGGGCGTGATGCAAATCAATGACAAAGCCCATGCCCGCGCCTTTCCCCGCGCTAAAAACGACCTTGAATACAATATCGAATATGGCATTCAGTTTTTGGCCCGGCAGCGCCAATCGATTCAGGGCAGCTTGGGGTTGGGCTTAGGCGATTGGGATCGCACGGTGGCCTCTTATAATCTGGGCCACAACCCCCGCACCGAGAAGAGCCTGCAAATTGCCACGCGTTATGTCTCAAAAGTGCAGGACAAGGTCGAAACCTTACAGGCTTAGAGAGATGCCCCCTTTTGAGCGCCCCCCAGAATAGGGGTGAGCAGGTTATGGGCAGCCCATGAGCCCTCGGTCACGCTTTTGCCAAGGCCCTAGGGGGTCGGCGGATTCGGGCTGGGTGAAGGTGACGGGCTGGGTTTGGGCAAAAATTGCAGGGTGCCAAAGCGATCAATGCGGTGAACGCCGCTGAAGGTGAACGACCAGCAGTGGTAGGGCACAATTTCCTGGGGGCGACGACGGCAGAGATTGCCGCGCCAGGAGCCNNCCAGGTGCTGTCGCCACGCTGGGTGGCGCTGGTCCACTCTCCTTGCCAAGAGGTGTCAAACGAGGCTTTGCGGAAACGCGTATTGAGAGGATTAAGCACAAAATAATAGTAGTTTTTGGGCGTATTGCCGGGGCTTAAAAACAGCTCAACGGTGTCATCCCCCTGCTGGGCCAACTGTTCGTTGTTGTCGATGCGGTAGTTAAAACGCAGGCGATCCATGCGGGGTTCGGCATTGCGATAAGCCACATACAGCGCTTGGGCATCGTAACCCAAGCGAATTTGGGTATTG
>DLGM01000067.1 GCA_002482705.1 Cyanobacteria bacterium UBA7694 | reverse complement strand
TAAGCGTTCATAGGCCTCGCGGAGGGTCGTCCCGGTGGTGACAATATCGTCGACCAGTAAGACTTTTTTGCCGCTTAACTGTTTGGCCACAGCCGTTACATCAAACGCCTCTTTGAGCATGGATTCCCGGACTGGGATACTTAAATTGTGTAGGGCTTCGGTGGCCCGGTTGCGAGTGAGAGCCTGTCTGACGGGAATCCCAAGCACTTGGCCGATGCCTTGGGCTAAATGTTCGGCTTGGTTATAACCTCGCTGTTCCAGGCGTTCAGCATGGAGGGGAATCGGTACCAAAACATCCGCTTGAGAACCCTGCAACCATTCCCCCAGATAAAGCCCCAACGCAAGGGCCAACTGGGGACGGTGATGGTATTTCATTTGATAGATCAGCCCTTGTATCGGGCCTTGGTAAAGGGTGTAAGCGCGGTGGTGCAGAATGCGCTGTAGGCGGAGGCAGTCTGGGCAGGTTTGTCCTGGGGATAAAGGCAAGCTACAGCGCGGGCAAGGCTGGACAATCGGTTCAATTTGTGCCCAGCAACTGCTACACAGGGCACGTTTGTGGGGCCGTCGACACTGGGCACAGCGTGTTAACCAGAGCATCAGTTTCTAGCCATAACAAAGCCCCCAGCAGGCTGGGGGCTTTGGTGCTTGGACATCAGGTTAACGGATCACCACTTCCAGCTCTCCGGTGGTGGGAGAGGTGGTCAGATTGCCGTCCGGGCCATTCTGCCGCACCTGAATTTGCTGGGTGGGGTTTTCCGGGGCAATGGGCTCATCCGCCAATTTGTCCCCTTGATCCTGGTTTGGATCTTCATTTTCCTTGGGTAGCCCTTCCTGTTGGCGGAACTGATCGACGTTAAAACTGCCCTGGTTGAGAATGCCGCCATTGGGGTCAAGCTGTAGCATCATGCCAGCTCCCAGATTGGTATTGGCGATATTGACCAGCCCTTCGAGAACGCGAATCTCGGTGGGCCCAATCGGGGGGAACTGGGCCAGTTCCATGCCAACATTGAGCAGGGGTTGACTGGCCAGATCGGTTACGCTGGGGAGCAAGCTTTGCTGGGTGGGTGTTTCTTTGACATCAATTACGAACTCGGTGCCCAAAACGGTGGCAACTGCTGTGCGGGTACGGACGCGCATGGGCTGTTTCTGTTTGGCGACCTTGAACCAGGCTTTACCTTTTGCCACTTGGACTTCTTTGTTTTTGAGATAACGTACGCGGGCCACTGAGCGGCTGCCCAAACGCACAACCGTGCCGTCGGTATACTGAATTTGGGCGCGGGAGTCGGTGCCTGTGCGGACATATGCACCGCTATTGAGGGGCATACTGCGGTAACCGCCTACCCAGGCATTGCCACTGCGCACTTGAACCGTTTTGTGGGTCCAGGCCAGTTGGGCCGGAGCCGCACTCCACACGGCTTGGGGCGCATTGAGCGCCAACATTGCGCCTGTCAGCGCCAGAATCTTGATTGCTTTCATCGTTTGCCCTCCCTCAGGCTACAGAGATTGAATCGCGGTGATCAGGTTGATCCCGGCGGAAAAGATACCGGCATTGCGCTCCTGAGACACAAAGTTGCTAACTTGCGTATACCCTGTTCTTGCTTCGATTATAAACCAGGGGCGCAGAACATTCCACTGTAAGGCTAAATTCCCGCCAATTCTCAGCTCATCCATAAATTCGGGGGTAAATGTATAACCCCGTGGCTGCACTTGTGCATCGGCGAACAGGTACAGATCCGGGGTCAGACTGTGGCGATAACCCACCAAGAAGGTATTCCCCATATAGCGGGCCTGTTCTACTTCGGCCAGCATGTAGTCGAGCTGGTACCCGGCAAACAGGATGTGTTTGTTTTCAAAGGTTTGGTAAAAGGTACCCCCCAGCAAGAAGTTATTGTCGAAACGGGTGACGCTCTGGGGGCGGTTGAATCCAGCCGATAGGATCGGCACCCAGCCGGTATACACGTTGAACTGATCGGCAAACCACTGGGAGGCAGTTACCGAGAGGGGAATGCCCAGCAAGGCATCGCGCTCAGCGACGTTGAAGTAGTTGTTTAAAAAGCCTTGGGAACGCAATAAGATTTGGGTGTTGCTGGGGAAGCTGTAGCGCAGAATTCCGGTCAGGCTGAGGCGGTTTTCGAGGCTGCCGGGGGCTCCGGCCAACTGGTCTACATTCGAAAGATACCCCGTGCTATTGCGCAATTCGACCCGCCAGAAAAGCGGGTCTGGGGTGGGCACCATAAAATTAAAGTCTTCTTCGAGGGGGCGTTCGTGGGGGTTGAGTTGGAAGCGTGGGTCGTTGCTGGGCAACTCCAGTTCGGATGCGGGCAGTTCAGGGTCTTCTTCAAGGAACTCTTCAGATTCAGCGGCTACCTGCGGGGCTTGGGTCTGTACATTGCCGGGAGTGGCTGTGGGCGACTGTGGCTGGGCGGGAATTTGTTCGTAGGTTTCTTCAATAATGGTTGTGGTCGTGGTAGTCGTTGTTGTGGTTGTATTCTCGGTGGTGGTCTGGGCCCAGCCTGGAGCGCTCAAGGCGAGCAGACTGCTGAGTCCGAGCGAGAGGGCCAACCCTGCGCGCAGGGGGTATTTCATATGCATCTCCCTATTGTCAGACGGTGTTGCAAAAGCTAGAGTCTAAGTTATTATTGCAGAGTAAAAAAAGCCCGTCAACTGCGGCCAATCACAGGTGTTCCGAGGCTTTCGTCACATTCAGCCTGTGTTGGTGCTTTTGTCTGTGGTCTCAGGAC
>DLGM01000292.1:1811-5104 GCA_002482705.1 Cyanobacteria bacterium UBA7694 | reverse complement strand
AAGCATCTATGAAGAAGAGCCCCCTGGTAAACACGGTTTGGCAGCAAAATCACCATGTTACCGGCGTTCAGAAACGCGTGCTTCACAGCGGTTAACACACTCGCGATGCCGGGCCAAACCCAACACGCTCCATATTGGCAATCGTCAGGGGCATCATGTTGGGCCAATGTTTCATCCCATTGAGCCCACCTAATTTTAATGCAATACATACATAAAGCCATTGTCTGAGTGTATATCGTGTGACAGACAAGACCCGACACGCCATATGTTTTGCGCACCCTCAAAACACCAAATCACCCAAATAAATTCAAACCCGAAACTCCCCTATTTAACCCCATACAAATATCAAAATATACGCATTATTTAAATAATTTAAATCATCAATTACACCTAAATCTCCCTTCCACATCACCCACCCTCTTCTTTCACCAGAGCACAAAATTGACACCCCTATAATACAATCATAATCTCAATTAATTAAATATTAATACATGACTACATTTTAATATATATATGTGAAAACATAGAAAAACAAGAATATAAAATCACCACCAAATTTAATTGATTTAAATCAATGCATGTGTTATCGTTATTACAAACAAAATCCAATCCAGACTTAAGCCTTTTTATCAAAAGCCGAATGGGTTTGTGGTTTAAATTTTTACTATCGAGGCGACCTATGCAGAAGATTGTTGACGATTTAATGGATGCCATTCCAGGCGTTATTGCCATTGCTGTTTCTGAAATCGACTCGGGGATGGCTTTGGCCTCCAAATCAAAGCTGTTAAGCTTTGAGCCAGAAATTGCTGCCGCTTATAACGCAGAAGTCATTAAGCAAAAACTCAAGGCCAAAAGAGCGTTGGGCCTTGAAAAAATGGACCTCGAAGACATTTTAATCACTATGACCGATCAATATCACGTTTTAACGATTGTTCCTGGCAATAAGTTCTTTGTTTATACCATTGCATCCAAAGATTCTAACCTGGCGATCATTCGGAACGCGCTGCGCAAACGTTTAGCTGATATCGCGAATAATATTGCATAGTACCTGCAAGCCCCCAGAAATGCCTCTCTGTTCAGTTTTTTCTGGGGGCTTGTTGCGTTGTTCTAAAGACTGAGGGCATAGCCTAAAAACAATGCGACAGAACGCTGGTTGCAACTACTCGCCGTCAAATGATCTATTTGCAAAACAGAGCCGTATTTTAGCCACTTTTGCCGATGTGCTGGTTCAAATAGCGCATCAGATCATGTTCTGTAGTTTGGGGGGGTGCAGAAACACCAACTCCTGAAAAAAAATATTGCTCTAGACGAATTCATGCAGGTTGTGGCGGCGTGAAGGACCCCAAACTACAGTTTATCTTGAGATTGCCAATACAGATAGTCATCCCAAGCTGCATGTTTCCAAGTCAGGTTCTTAGGCATCGAGAAGGTCGTGTTCTTCTACCATTCCCTGTTGATGCTGTATTATCGACTTGGCCAAATGAGCAGCGTTGGCAGGGGTACTCAGCAGGTGCATGGTTTCCATCATACTGTTGAAATAGTCAAGGGACATCACCACAGCCGCTGGTTTATCACGACGGGTAATCACGGTATAGGACATATCTTGTACAACCCCATCAAGAACCGCGTTTAAGTTCTCTCGCGCTTTAGTGAAGTTGATTGTTTTTATACTCACATCCTATTTGGAAAAATACGTACCACTTACCGTACAACTATTATAGTTGTTGAAGACAGGGAAATCAAGCAAAACCGTACCGCCAGACCCATCTGGAAATACCCTTAAGCGAACACGCCGATATAAGCCTCAACGGGCATTTATATGAGGCACTAGGCTAATCATCATCTCATCACAGTCAGAGCGACACCATGACAGTAGACAATCCATGACACAAAACGTTTTTTCAATATTACAAACAAGTGCTGCTCTTTAGCGTTCACCTGATTAAAGAGATAAGGGACGACTATAAGCTTCCAATTTCTGAGCAATCTCAGCTTTTTCTTGGATAGTACCCGTCGCTACATGTAATACGAGTTCATACATCGTGTTGTTGTCAGCAGTTAATGCATAGCCGTTGATTTGAAGAAAAGCGTGGGCACTGGCAAACCCAATTCTTTTATTACCGTCAATAAAGGGATGGTTTTTAGCGATATGAAACAGGTATGCAGCAGCCATTTCAAAGATAGACTTATGAAAATATTCATGTCCAAACCCTGAACGAGGCATTTCCAACGCAGATTCTAAAAGCGCTTTATCTCTTATGCCATGGGAACCGCCAAAAGCTTCCACAAGTTGGAAATGCATGGCAAGTACATCATCCAATTCTAAAAAGATGGGTTCTTTCATATCTATTCAGCCAACTTTTTGTAGACTTCCCCATATTGTTTCATCGAATTTTCAAATGCTTCCTGTACAGCAGAATTTGCCTTTGTGGGAAACTTTGCAGTTGGCGTAACAATGAGACTCTTGCCATCTGTTTTGATCTCCAAAGGGGTATCAGGCTCAATATCCAAAACTTGCAACAACGCCTTATCAATAATTAACGAATAGCTAGAGCCCACTTTGGAAAGCATTTTCACCATAGCCATGATAGATACCTCGCTTGCAATAAGAATATAATCATAATATTATTATGATATCTTGTGGGAGCGAAATAATCAAGGGAAGATGACTGCAAACTCGATTTTAAGCCTAAAAACTGACCTTCCCCCGAATGAGTGGGAAAACAGCAAGGCAGCATCTCGTTAAACAAACTCATCTTGTAGTGAGGTATTCTCAATATTCCTCATTTTTGCCAGAATTCGCTTTTTTGACAAGCCGTGCTATTATTTGAGGCATGATGCAAGTAAGCAAAGGTAATCCCCTTGTGATTTGGCCAGCAAATGACCTGTATCTGGTCTGTGATCACATCCATGGTTCAAAGTGATCAAGCACCTGGGTTTTGACACCAGAGTTTTGAAAAAGGGCCTGCTCTGGGGGCTTTGTGGCTTACTGGTTGCCTGTCAGAGCACCAAGACCGTTCAACCATCCGCATTCCGATGTTCGGGCAGCTGGTTTATTCCCCCTTCTTTTCACGGCAACCCCTGGAGCCAAGGCGGCGATGGCACCCATTTGGCGTTTGTCTACGAGCCCCTGTTTCTGTATCTGCCGGACAGCCAGACCTATTTGCCGCAGCTGGGCCTGAGTTATCAGAGTAGCGGTCAGCGCCTGAGTATCCAATTGCGCCCGGAAGCCCGCTGGCACGATGGTACCCCCTTCACTGCACAGGATGTTAAAAGCAGCTTTCTGCTGTATT
>DLGM01000292.1:0-1779 GCA_002482705.1 Cyanobacteria bacterium UBA7694 | reverse complement strand
GGGGCGGGCGGCTCAAAAGCATTGAGACCCCAGATGCCCATACCATCCATTTTGAATGGCATGAGCCCGTGGGGCCGCTTGAAATGCGTCAGGTGCTGGGGCGACGCATTCAAGCCCCGGCCCACCTGTTTGGGCAGTGGAGCGGGCCAGCCGAAAAGTTATTGCAAGCGATGCAGCAAAAATTGGGGGCAACCCGTCATTACAGCCCTTCTCAGCAGACATTTTACGAAGACCTGCTGCTTAAAAAAAGCGATTTGTTACAAGCAGCCTACGCCCTGCGCCCTGATAAGGTGATTGGTACCAATGCCTACCGGGTCAGCAAAGTGACCTCCTCAGAACTGGTGCTGGATCGTTATCCCGCCAGTTGGCATACACAGGCCCGCGTGGAGCAGGTGCGCATTCTGCGCGGCAGCACCAATGATGTGATGTGGGCCTATCTGCTTGGCGGGGATATCGACGCATCCCATGCCACCACGCCCCCGGATGTGGCCCATCAGATTCAGCGCTTGAACCCCCGTGTCAAATTATTCCATTTGCCCGATTTTGCCGATTTCGGCTTTGTCTTTAATTTTCGCAAACCTCCCCTGCAAGACCGGGCCTTCCGCCAAGCCCTGGCCCGCATGCTTGACCGCGACCGCCTGCGCATGGTGGGCTCCTATTACTCCCTGACCAGCGATGATCAACAATTACCCCTGATGCAGAGCGATGCTGACCAGTGGGTTTCACCCGATCTGAAAGCCGATTTGCTGAGTTATGCCTACGATCCCGAAGCCGCCAACCAGCAGCTCATCGCAGCGGGCTACCAGCGCAACGCCAAAAGCCAGTGGCTAACCCCGGATGGACAGCCAATCTCCCTTGAAATTGCCGTAATTGCCGGTTATTCCGACTGGGTACTGGCCAGCGAGGCCGTGGCGGCTGAGCTGACCCATCTGGGCATTCCCACCCAAGTACGCACCTACGACGCAGCCCTGTATCACCAGCTCTTGCGCCAGGGCAGCTTTGATATGGCAGCCGCTTTTGGCTTTGAATATCGGCAATTGATGCATCCGGGCGTCAGCCTCGACCGCCTCTTTTCCCAAGGGGGTTATCTGGGGCTGGCCGCTGGGCTACCGTCCCGCATGAAAGGCCCCAACGGGAAAGCCGTGACACTCCAGCAGCAGGTTGAAACAGTGGTGGGGTCAGCCGATCCGCAAGCGGTCAAAAAGTCTGCTGAAACCCTCCTGTGGCTGGCCAACCATGAACTCCCCTTTCTCTCGATCTATGAAAAACGCATCTCGGTCTTTGCCCTGGAAGGGGAACGGGTCAAGGGCTGGCCCGCCCCCAACGACCCGATCTGGTCTCTAAGTTCAACCAGCATTGACACGGTTTATGCCTATCTGCTCAGCTCCGGTCAGCTGCAACCCGGAGAACCCTCATGAAAAAAATCAAGCTCAAACCCTGGCAAAACAAACTGCTGTCCGGCTTGCTGACCATTTTGGCTGCGACCCTGATTTCGTTTGTGCTGATTCGCCTCATGCCAGGGGATTTCCTTGATTTGCGTGCCACCGAACTGGTACAGCAGCAGGGCTTACCCTACGCCACAGCCTATAAAATTGCCAGCACCCAGTACAATTACGACCCCAGCGTACCGGTCTGGCGACAGACCGGTACGCTGGGGTCGTAATTGTACTGGGTGCTGGCAATTTTATAGGCTGTGGCGTAGGGTAAGCCCTGCTGCTGTACC
This sequence comes from Cyanobacteria bacterium UBA7694, assembly GCA_002482705.1. GTDB lineage: Bacteria > Cyanobacteriota > Sericytochromatia > UBA7694 > UBA7694 > UBA7694. The sequence goes on along the minus strand of DLGM01000292.1, from coordinate 56 downwards.
AGTTCGGTGGCACGCAAATCAAGGAAATCCCCTGGCATGAGGCGAATCAGCACAAA
>DLGM01000293.1:3754-5535 GCA_002482705.1 Cyanobacteria bacterium UBA7694 | reverse complement strand
CAATAACAGCGTTTTTAAGACCGCTTGAGAATCAGGAGTGAGCAACCCGGAAAGGCCGCGCTGAGTCAGCCACTGCAACAACAGCGGGAAATTGACATCGTGGGCCAAGCTATTGCCGTGAAAGCTCGGGGTATTGAGGGTTTCCCCGGCCCAAAAATCGACGCTTACTGTTCCTTTATCAGAAATCAGCATGAGGCCGCCCGGAGCCAATAAATAGGCCAAGCGCTCCAGCGAGGCCAAGGCAAAAATCGGGTAGGCAAACACGGCCTCGGGCAAATCAGTACAGAAGCGCTGAATGACCGGCTGCAACAGGGCAGGGAAGTAGTCTAATCCGATTGGAACCCAGCGAAAATGCTCTTCAAGCTCCTGCTGATGGATCTGAGTTTGGGTCGCAAACAACTGGTTGTGCAACTCAGCAAACTGACCGCGCTGATGGCGAATAAAGGCTGTCGGGGTGGCGCAATAGAGGTAGTTGGCAATGACGCCCATAAAATACCCGGCGGGCAAGATTTCGGTGTGCCCCCCTAAGGACGTGACTTGCAAAGGTTCAGCCGCATCCATCTGTACCAATCGAAAAGGGGCTTGCTGATAGGTTTCATGGGCTGCCAAGGCCTGTAAGGTCACCACCGCCTGATCACTGAGCCAATATTCGAGGCGATGGGCGTAATCCAGCCCTTGATCTTCACACAGTTGCGTAAAAGCCGCAACAAAATTGATCGCCAAGACGCCAAAACCACAGGCCAGTTCAAGGATGCGAATCGGCTGATCGACCGGGTAATCAGCCACTTGCAGCCCGGCTAAAAACACCTCCGCAAGCTGTTGGGCCAAACAGGCATTCGAGGTCACCGAAAAGGGCACTTCCCCCAAACGAAAGACATCTGTGCCCTTATGCTGATAATACTGGCGATTGATTTCCCAGCGCAGGGAATGCTGGTAAGGGCGGTATGTTTGAATCAGGGTATGCATGGCGGTGCTCACAATATAGGGATACTCTCAGAGTAACAGGAAGTTATACTGATGTTGTTAACAGCCATTGTGGCCAAAATGTGTCCAAAAATGTTGTTAGACATCCCTCTGACATAACAGTTATGATAGAGGACAGTTTTTTGGAAAGAGTCTGCGATCACTTATGAAGCCTTACACTGTTCGTTTTTACTTACTCAGCGGAGCCTTAACCCTCTTGTTGACGGCTTGCCAAACCCCTAACTTGTCCAATGCCTCTGCCCCGGTGCAGCCGCCTGCAAATTTGCTAGCCAGCGATTACCCTGATTTACTCCAGGAATACAGTGGCTTTAGCACTGTCGCCCTAACCCAAAACTACCTGACACGCAAAGTCAAGCACTGGCTCAATCAAAACGCAGGCCCCCAACTGGTGCGTGAACTCCAGTTTGCGCGCCTGAAACACCCCACTCTGATGATCGACATATTGAGCGCTGACTATTTTCTGTACAGCGCCGTCACTCAAGACAATACCGTTGCAACCACCCGAAGCAATGATCAAGATCTAGATGATTTCCTTGCCACATTGAGCGTATCACAGGGTGAATTCCGCGTCGACAGCTCTGCCGACAGCATTCTGAAAAGACAGCCGATTGCAAGTATGAATGACAACAATGACTTTGTCTTGGCCTGGGTTTCAGGTGCGGGTGCAAAAGTGGGAATACCTCAAGATGGTTCAGGGGAAGGCATTTATGCGCAACGCTACAGCGCCACCGGCGCACCGCAAGGCAGTGAGTTTCGCGTCAATACCTATACCGACAGCAGTCAGAATAACCCAGCGC
>DLGM01000293.1:2765-3736 GCA_002482705.1 Cyanobacteria bacterium UBA7694 | reverse complement strand
AGGGGATTTTGTCCTGACCTGGAACTCTATTGGGCAGGATGGCTCTGGGTGGGGAGTGTATGCCCAACGCTACAATGCGGCGGGCGCTCCGCAGGGGTCAGAAATCCAGGTAAATACCTATACCACCAATATTCAGCACACCCCAGACATTGCCATTGACAATAGCGGCAATTTTGTCATCACCTGGGCTGGCAATGGTGCCGACGATGAAAGCGGCATTTATGTGCGGCGTTTTGACGCCACCGGCGCAGGGGTCGATGCCCAAGAGATACGGGTTAACAGTGCCACTGAATACACTGAATCAAACCCGTCTATTGCCATGGACAGTAATGGTAACTTTGTGGTTGCTTGGCAGAGCGCCAACCGCTTGGGAGATGGCTATTCCGATATCTATGCCCGACGTTTTAGCCAAAATGGCACGGCCCGGGACGTGGCCGATGTGCCCGTCAATACCTATACTACCCAGGCACAATCCTTCCCTGATATTGCCACCAATGCACTCGGTGACTTTGTAGTCACCTGGGATAGCCTTCAGCCAGATTCCAGTTATGATATTTATGCCCGGCGCTTTGATGACAGCGCCAATAGTTGGGCCCAGGTCGCAGAAACGCGCATCAATGCCTATACTATGGGCAACCAATCGCAGCCAAGCATTACCCAGAATGCCCAGGGTGACTATGTAATTGCCTGGTCGGGACTCGGCCCGGCGGGAGGAATGAACAACATCTATGCCCGGCGCTTTGACAGCAGTGATGTGGCCCAAGAAGCCCAAGAGTTTTCACCCCAAGCGCCTTCAGAATCAACCATGCTAAAACCTGGGGTGGGCATGTCTGGCAACGGTGATTTTGTGCTCGTTTGGACTCCTGGGACTAAAACCGGTGGCGTACAGGTGAAGGCACGGCGTTATCACAGTGATGGCAGCCCCCATTAATGGGGCCAGAGCGCAAGCGCCCCAGCAATTGCTGGGGCGC
>DLGM01000293.1:0-2705 GCA_002482705.1 Cyanobacteria bacterium UBA7694 | reverse complement strand
GTATAACCTCGGTCCAAATCGAGCAGCGGAGCTCCGAGGTTGTCACGCGCTTGCCACAGGCGCTCAATCTCACCGCCGAGAATCATCTGTTCGGCCAATAGCTCTGGGCGGGCAATAAAGGCAATGTCGACCTTCTGACGGCCCCCTACCACCAAAGCCGTAATCTGCTCGGGAGTATACCCACAGGCCTGAATGGCAGGGGTAAAGAAGGCTATCTCTTCGGCATCGAGTAGGGTAAAGACCAACTGCACATGGCTGACGCCCTTGGCATCCCAGCGCAGTTCGAGGGCTACGGCCCGGGGGCTGTGTTCATGCCCCTGATAGTGAAATAGGGGCACCTGTTCCAGGGGTTGTTCCAGGGACATTTCCCCGGTCATGAGATCTTCATAAACGGTCATTATTGGCCTCCATAAACGTCGATGGTGCGGACGGCTCCATCATTAATGCGCGTCGTCCCAGAAATAGTGCGTGCTGCTTCCGACTCTTGTAACCAATAGGCCTCCCACTGGGCCAAGGGCATTTGCACCCGCTCGGTCTTTTTACCCGCCACATCGACCACAATATCACCCTGGACGATATTGTCAGAGCCCATGCGCTGCTTGAGTTCGAGATAGGCCTTGGGATTATTGTGGAACAGGCCCTTGAGATAGGTTTCGTCCGTGGCCCCGGTGCTGATATCCATAAAGTTGACCGCTTCGGCATTAAAATTGACCTCGGCATAAGCCACACCCACATCTGCGCCATAACTCTTGGAGAGGCTGGCGACGCTGCCCAAGCGCCAGTACTGATTGCGCTCTTGGTCGCCGTCGACCTCCCATTGTGCCTGTACCGCCAAACCAATTTTGATGCTGTTTTTGCCGGTCACATTCTCGCCATTGAGGCTGGCGACCATTTTGTCGAAGGAAGAGTGTACAAAGCGCGTTGCCTGTGGGCCCACCATGCCCAAAGAAGCGGCAATCTGTTCGAGTTTGACGTATACGTCCAAGGCTTTGGTCTCGCCGCCGCTGGACAGGGATTTCTTGATTTGGGCTATTTCTTGGGGCAGCAATTCGAGAGTGACCTGCCCTTCAAACTTGCGATATTCACCCACATTCTCTGGCACATACGGATCTTTTTCAATGGCGTAATGTTGATAGGTACCTTTGAGCTCGACCCCGCGCAGCATCGGCAGACTGACGTTGACTTGGCTGACATGAGACCAGTCGTTGCTGACCACCCCATTGGGGAACGTGGTGGTGGTGCTGGTGCCCTGATATTTGCCAGACACCTCGACCTTGCCGATTTTGATCTGTCCTTCCGCAACAAAATAGGTCGAGCCCTGGGTAATGTGGGTCGGGCTGGTACGCAGATTGGAGCGATCCATATTGTCAAAGAATTCGTTGACGCCCGTTTCCTCAAACTTTTTCAGCAGGAACTGGTTGACCTGATCCGTATTGTCAAAGACCCAGATATCTTTTTGGGCTCCGCCCACGCCCGCAGAGAGGCTGCCTGCCCCTCCGCTGACGGCCACACGCCCGTCTACGTAGCGGTCAATACCCACATAATAGCGGCCATCGTCGCCCATGCTCACTTCGATGCCAACGCCCCCATTGACTTCAACCCCAACCGGGCCAAACAGCCGCACCCCAGCCTTGCCGGAAAGCGACAACCCAATGCGATCCCCCGGCGAATTAACGGGGCTGAGCATATCGACAAAATTTTCCGTGGTGCTGGTAATTTCAACCACATTCACAGGCTTGGTCAGCTCTTTGTAATTTTCGAGGCGAATCTCTTGCTGTTCAATGCGCTGATCATCGTTGTCCAGGCGTTCTTCAAGCTGGTCAGCACCCTGGATATTGCCCCGGTTTTGGGTACTGAGGTGATTATCAGCCTGTTTGCCAAAGCCTTCGGGGGTTTTATCCACACCCACATCGACAATCTGATCGCGGATGGCGGCATTTTCGGCCTGTACCGCATCGAGCTCGGTTTGGTTGACGGGGATGACTGCATTTTCCTGCTGGGTAATGACGGCGGAATTGGCCTGTTGCCGGGCTTCAGCGTGGGCCACATCAAACTGGTCAGTGTAGACCTTGATCACGTCGCGGACTTTGTCTTGGCTAATCACATAACGCCCGGACTGGTCTTTAAAGCCACTGTCAATTTTAGTAATCAGGGCATCGCGCTGGGCTTTGATTTCCTCGGGCTTGAGTTTGGCGAAATCGATGGCGGCAATTTCCCCGGACAGGGCGCTGAACTTTTGCGCATAAGCAATACCGTATTTGTGGTCATTGCGGGTAATCGCTTTGAAGCCTTCGAGACCGGGGGTTTGTTCCCCTTCGCCCCGGCGGCGGTTATCTTCGATTAACTGCATATTGGCATGATAATCGCGGCTGACGGCGTTGACGTTAACCCCTTTGCCGGAAGCGGCGCGCAAGCCCAACATTTCACTGTCATTACAAAAGGTCAGTACATCACCCAGGCTCTGCTGTAAGCCCTTGACCTCGCCAACCGTTTTTTGCAGGTCCTGCACCAACCGGGTACCGGCATAAGGGCTGTCAGGCCCCAACAATGCATCTAAGGCCGCATTCTGCTCTCCCAGTTGGGCATTGAGCCGGGTCAGTTCGGCCATCACCTCCGGGGGCGTAGCCTTATTGTTCCCCTCCCAGGTGCTATTGGGCACTTTGCCCATTCGGGCGCGAATTTGCTGAACGGTGCTCATGACCTCA
>DLGM01000187.1 GCA_002482705.1 Cyanobacteria bacterium UBA7694 | reverse complement strand
ACTATAGCATCTATGCGCAGGCTGTGGCGGCTGAGCATCAGGATCGGGTGCGGCAAAAGGTGCGTCTGGAAAAGGAGATCATCCATTTGGAAGGGGTTGCCCGCAGTTATGAAGGCTGGGGGAATGCCCGGGAAAAGGGCAAAACGGCGGCAGCCGACTCAGGGTTTGAAGGGGCTCGGGCCGCCCGCTTGCAAAAACGTGCCCTGGTCGCGCGGCGGCGTGTGGAAGATCGCATTGAACGTCTACAGGCGGCCAAGCCCTGGATTGAAAAAGAGTATGCCAGTGCCTTTGCCGCGGTTCAGGTGCCCGATGGTACGTGTCTGACGGTCAGTGAGTTGCAGTTGCCGGGGCTTGCTCCTTTCTCTTTTCAGATTGCTTGGGGCTCCCGTTGGCATATCAGGGGCTCCAATGGCAGCGGAAAAACCACTCTGCTGCGCACCCTATTGGGAGAGTTACCACTGCCAGGGGAAATCTATTGGGGTAAGCCTCGGAAAATCGGTTATTTACCCCAACGTCTTCCCCTGTGCCGGGAGCGCCCCTGCGATTTGTTCTCCCAAGCTCAGTGGGAGCAGGCCCGGACGTTGTTGGGTACCTTCAAGGTTTCCGGCGAAACCTTTGTGCGCCCCATGCCCCAGCTCAGTGAAGGGCAACAGCGCAAAGTCCATCTGGTGCGGCTGATTCTTGCCTCGCCCAATATTTTGATCCTGGATGAACCCACCACCCATTTGGACATGCCCACGCTGGAAAAGTTGACGGACATGCTGAGTCAGTTTCAGGGCACGCTGTTGCTCGTGACCCACGATGCCTTTTTGGCCGAGGCATTGGAGGCCGAAGAACTGTGCCTCAGTGCCCCAGATGCTGTTTGAGGTGTTCGAGGGTGCGCTCTAAGTGTTCGCGGGTGCGCTCTAATACTTCTGGGTCATACTGTGCCATGTTTTCATCGAGGGTGCGCAAATGGTGGAGCAGGGCACCGGGAACCCCTTTGATCAGATTTTCTTTATAACTGGGGTTCTTGTGCTTTTGCACCATGCGTCCCAGTTCGCGGGTGGTCATGTCGATCACGTTTTTGTATTCGTTTTCGTGCACCGGGAAGCGCTTTTCGAGGATGTCCTTGCGGTCTTCTTCCTTGAGCTGGGCAATCATCATCATTTTGGTGGTGCCCAGCGGCTCAAGGGTTTGGAGTTCTTCCTGGGACATATAGGCAATGCGCTTCAGGCGCGTCAGGTAAGAATATTCCAGCTCATTAAAATAGTTGATGGCATAATCCTTAAAGCTGCGGTAACCCAGGGCAAAATACAGTTTTTTTTCTTCGAGGTAGCGCAGATAAAAGGCCACCAGGGTATTTTTTTTCACCAAGTCGCTGGCCATGGAGCGAATTTCAAAGGACAGACCCAGAGCGTCGCGCTGTTTTGTTTCAAGGAATTGGCCAAATAAAGTTTTGGCTTGTTCGGGGATGTCAATGCGTTGCAGGGTGGGCAGGGCCTGGGCAATTTCGAGGCGGTGGCGGTCAATAATGTCGGGAATGCGCCGTTTGACCTCGCGGTAAGAGTAGACCACAAAGGGTTTGTCTGGCGCGGTCATGGCGCTGGGGTCAAAAAACGCCAGTTGGGTAGGTTGGGGAAGGGGTTCAGCACTCATGGGGGTATTGTAGCAAACACGCCAAAAAAAGGCGATGCTCCTCAGGCCTCTTCCGGCGGCGAATCTTGGAAACTGAAGTGGACTTCCGGGTCATCCTCATAAAAACTGCCCAGTGGGGGTACATCCGCTGGAGCGGGAAAGGCCTGTTTGGCGGCCTGGACCCGCTCGGCTTCACGGCGGCGTACTTCGGCTAAAAATTGGCGTTTTTCTTCGTCGTTCATGGTTGGCCCACAGGGGGAACAGGTAAAGGCGGAATGCTTGAGGGATAACCCGGTGTGCTGGGATAGGGAGACGGGTAACCCGGCAGGGGTTGATTGGGGGTGTTCGGTGGCACTGAACCGGCTGGGGGTTTGGCTGCTTGGGCCGCATCCCAGGCGGCAATCAGTGAGGCCCGTTCGGCATAGGTGTAGGTTTTGCCTTGAAACTTAACCGTAGCTTTGTCTTTGGGGGTGGTGAGGGTGTTTTTCTCAGACAGGGCCACGACCACTTCGTTTTCCCGCGAGAAGCTGGTAATAAAGGTGCCGTCATCGACAAACTTGTCGGCCAGGGTGCGCTCGAAGGGCACATTGGCCTCATAAACGACCGAGGCATTGGGATTGCTGCCGAAGCCTTCGGCGGTATTGCGTGTCAATGACCACGAGGACAGCTCATGGGCGGGGATTTGCATGTCGGTGCTGCTAGTATCACGCCAGGCCTTGACCACGGCTTCGACAAAGAATTCGCTGCTGACGCCCCGGTAAAGCTGGAATTCTTTGGGCACGGCTTCGAGGCCCATGGTGTTGGCCAGGCGCTCCCAGCGGGCCTTGCGGGTGGTATAAATGTCCATGACCGTATGTTCCATCGGCGTGCTGGGGTCTTGGCCCTTCATGATATTGCTCCAGGCTTCGCGCATTTGTTTTTGCGTATCGCTGGCGGAATAGGTGGCGGTCCATTGCCCAAAGGTCTCGATGGTTTTGTCACGCAGTTCGGTATCTTGGAAGATGTCGGTATAAATGTGTTCCTTGAGTGAGCCTTTGATCGGTGTGCCATCCGATTTGACGAGGGCCAGGGGCGCAGGGCCCCCATAACTGTTGTAGTCATATGGGGATCCATCCGACTTAATCGGCTGGCCGTCGGCATTGAGCAATTGGGAGCTGCCATAGGGGGAGGAGGGCATTCCATGGTCAAAGAGGGGGGTGCCGTCGGGCTTGATCAGCGGCGGGGTTGGGCTGGGCATCCCGCTGCCATACCCATAACCGGGATCCATGGGGAGTGGCGGCGTGGCTCCGTAAGCGGGGGGAGCGCTGCCGTAGCCATACCCATAACCGGGGTCCATGATGCTGGGGGGTGTTGGGAGTGGGGCAGACGGAGCGGGCATCGGCAGCCCAAACGAAGAGGAATCCATCAGGGTGGGCTTAGGGGTAGCGCTGCTGAAGGCGTAAACCCCAGGTTGGGTGGCGGTGGAGATCACATGGCTGGTAATTGCGGACGACACCGAAGCCGAGGCTTTTAAAGACATTTGGATGTCGATATTGCTCAATAAATTGTAGCCAGGGTAAAACATCGGTTTGTAGGCGCTGCCGTCTGTTTGGCGGATCACCACCTCGGGCTGATTGGGCGTAAGGGCGGTGGTGGTCTGTAAATTTTGAATCACCTTTTGGCTGGCGACCGTGTTGGCGGGATTGTAGTTGGGAGCGATGTTCTCCGGTTGCGCTTTCACATACAGATAGCTGGCGGTTTTATTTGGGTCGCTGGTGACGGTCGGAACGCCTTTGGCTTCAAATTTGGGCAGCTCGGTATAGCTGACGGTAGGGATGGATGCTTCCGGCATGACCTGGCCGCTGGCCGTAGCGGGCTGAATGGGCGTATTCATTGGGGGCGGGATGGG
>DLGM01000313.1:704-33756 GCA_002482705.1 Cyanobacteria bacterium UBA7694 | reverse complement strand
GAGCGGGTGACGGCGGCGGGTTTCGCTGAAGCGGGCCACCAGCACTTCATCCGTTGCTTCCAGGAAAAGAATCTTGTACTGGTAGCCACGCTCTTTAAGGGTATGCAAACAGCCGGATAAATCGTCGAAAAAGGCCCCCCCGCGCAAATCGACAACGGCGGCAATGTGGTTAAATTGGGTGCTCAAGAGTTCAACAAACGAGGACAAAACGGCGGGGATCAGGTTGTCGGCACAAAAGAAGCCCCGATCTTCAAGATGACGCAAGACCATTGTTTTTCCAGCGCCAGAAGTGCCGGTAATGACTAGAAACTGAAAGCTGTCAGACCTGTGTTCGGGCTCGTGCATGTGGCTTCGTCTCCCCCGTCCATTGCCGGGCATTTTATGCTATGATGGCCTGTATCAATTGACCATTGCTGCGTGCTTGCAGCATAACAATTGAAATGCACCAGATCAACAGGAAAGGTGAAACACCCTGCCATGAGTATCTTACTCGACGCCCTGCGCCATCGTGTCAACAGCTATCTGCCGCGCCTGGAAATGGACTATACCGAGAATGATGGAGAGTACCTGCTCACGCGCGGAAGTGCTGCCGTTGTCCTCTATCTCTCTGAGTTCGATGGTCACGTTTACCTCGACTTCCACGGAGCAATTGCCCACAATATCCAACTGAACCCTGAAAATGAGCTGTCGCTCTACAAAACCCTGCTCAGTTGGAACGTTGCCGACGTATTTGGAAAGTTTGCGCTGGTCGATGATCAGGTGATCCTCAAATACCGCATGCTCGCCGACGATCTGAACTTCGACTCATTTGGCTTTGTGGTTGACTCGGTGCTTGAATACGCCGACTCCCTCGATGAAATGGTCGCCACCCTGGCCAATGGTCAGCGCCATATCGACGCCACCACCGTCTAAAGCGTCCCCAACTGAAAGCCCCCGTAGTAACACGGGGGCTTTGTGATATGTGCTTAAGATGCGGGGGATGCACTCGCCTGGGGGGGCATCATACCACCGGGGGGCATTCCGCCTGGGCCACCCCCTGGCGGCATTCCACCGGGCCCGCCAGGACCGCCAGGGGGCATTAATACTTCTTGCCACTCCGGGTGTTCAGCAAAAAGGGCATCCATTTTGGCCCGGCGGGCTTCCGGGTCAAGATCCTGCATTTCTTCCAAAGCAGCAGCCAGTTCAGGGTAGTCCGCACGGATTTCTTCAATATTGGGGGGCAAACCACCCATGGGGCCCCCGCCACCGGGAGGCGCTCCAAAGGGCGGTTGTTGCAGGCCAGGGGCTGCGCTGGCATTGGCAGCGGTTTGCGCATTGCTGTTTTTCAGGGCATCACTGGCGCTACTGCTGGGAACTTGTTCACTACAGGCCACCAACAGGGCCAACAGGCTCACAAGGGTCAGAATCTGGGGGAAAGACATCGGGGGTTCCTCATTTCGGTGAAGTTAACCCCAGCATAAGGGCAGGATGTGAACCCGGTTTGTGGCAGATGTGAACGGGATGTAAACGTTACGCTTTTAAAGCAGACGGTTGAGTTTTTCGTCGATCCCTTTTAAGGCCTGTTCCGCAGTTTGCGTGCCCTCCCACACCGGTTCAAGCGCCCCGTTGAGGGTTTCAATCGCCTCATTCCAGTAGGGAACGGTGGGCGTAGGCTTCCCGTTTTCTAAGGCATTTAAAAACAGTTGTGAACTCGCAGGCGGTTGGAGGGGATCTAAAAACACCGGGGAAGTGGCCACATCTTTGCGTGCCGGAATAATCAGCCCTGGTTTCGTAAACGCTTCCGAGGCTTTACGACTGGCCAAAAATTCGACCAGTTTCCAAGCNNAGCGTTTTGGGGGTTGCGAGCGCGTTTGGAAATCACCCAGCCCGAGGCATCAGCATCAACAATTGACCCGGCTGGCCCCTGGGGAAAGGGCACGATATCCCAGCGAAAGGTCACCCCTTGGCGATACAGAGGCACTGCCCAGCGCCCATTGAGCTGCATCGCCAGTTTGCCCTGCATAAACATCTGGGCCATGGTACTGCTGCCCGCTTGGGCTGAAGTGGGAGCCACTTTGTCTTTGTGGCGCAGATCGGCATGGTGTTGAATCCCGGCCACAGCAGCGGGGGTGCTTAAAGTAGCACGGGTCCGTTCCGGGTTAAAAAAGTCACCGCCCTCACTCCAGAGATAGGGGCTCCAGAATAAAAAGTTTTTGTGGAAAGACACCCCAAAGACTTCAGGGTTGCCATCTTTATTGTGATCTTGTTTCAGTTTACGTGCCGTTTCACGCATGTCAGCCAAGGTCCAGTCGGGGCGGGGGTAGGGCACTCCGGCGGCATCAAACAGATCCTGGTTATAAAAAACCACCACGTTGGAGGCATCTCGGGGCAAGCCTTGGAGCTGGCCTTGCCACTTAAATCCGTCCAGGGTTTGGGGATAAAAGTCAGTGGCCTTTAAAACCGTACTGCTGTGTAAAAACGGCTCCAGCGGCAAAAAGGCATCATTGGAAGCATAAGCCGGAAAGTTGATATTGTTCAAAAACATCACATCCGGGGCCAAGTTGGCCGCCAACAAGGTATGCAGCTTCTGAAAGTATTTATCTGGGATATGCAGCAGGTCAACCTTTAAACCGGGGTTCTGCTTTTCAAACTCGGCTACCAAAGGGCGCAAAATAGCCATTTCTTCTGGGCTGCCCCAACTCGAAAACTGAATCACATGCTCCGGTCGCCCTGGGCTACAGGCCGCCAACCCTACGATTAAACCCGCCAACCACAAGGGGCGCATCATGCCTCAGATCTCCTTTGAGCCGTTTATTCGCTGCATTCTAGCATATAGCGGCTAAACGCGACTGGGCACGGGCTTCGGTTTGGGAACAGTGGTGCGCAGCTCAGCCAGAGCCGTATGAACGAGCTGGGCCTCGGCCTCAGTCAAAGGGGCCATACTGTAGCGGGTGCGATAATAAATGGCCTGTAACTCACCCAGGGCTGCGGGCATATCCCAGCCCTCCACTTCTGCAAGGCGCTGGAGTAGTTCCTGGGGGGTTTCACCGGGAATAGGCGGTAACTCTAAGCGCTGTTGCAAGATTTCGAGCAGGTTCAGGTAATCGCGCACAAAGCGGGCTTTGCCCGGTTGCAGCGTATAGGCCGAAACCCAGGCGGTTTCGGTGGAGCGGGGTTTACGCCAGCGCCGTAAGGCCACAAAGCTCAGTACGCCGCCAATCGCCACAAAGATAAAAATGGCCAGGCGTCCGGGGCCCACCAGCGCCACCACACCGACCAAACCATTAAAGGCCCAGACCATCCCATTGAGGCTCTTTTGTAAGACCTGCTGCAAATGCATGCGCCAATTTTGCGGCAGCAAGCGCATCAAATAGTTGGCAAACTCTTTGGAACCGCCATTTTCATACACCGAGGGCTCCGCCAGCGGGGCCAGATATCCGGGCGTGGGGTCGAAGGGCACCCAACCATGGTGGGGAAAATAGACCTCAACCCAGCCATGGGCGTCGCTGCTGCGCACATCAAAATAGCCCGTCAGGGGGTTATAAGCCCCGGAGGTATAACCGGTTGCCAAGCGGGTAGGGAGACCCAAAATGCGGCCCATAACCGCCAAAGAAGAGGCAAAGTGTTCACAATAGCCAGCCTTTTGCTGAAACAGGAAATAATCCACCGTATCAACCTTGGCCGGAAATTCAGGAATATCCAGATCATAGGGAAAATTTTGTTTGAGGTAAGTCTCAAGCGCAAGCACAGCGTCATAAGGATTGGAGCTCTTGGCAATAATTTCCCGGGTCAGGGTTTCAATCCGCGCAGGCAGTTTATCCGGCAATTGGTAATACATGGGGTCCTGAGGGTCAGCGGCCACATCCTGCCACGTCAGGCGGCGGATCTTTTCCGGTTCAAACATCGGCATTTCGGAAACGACGCTGTAAGTGGTTCCTTGTAGCAACTCAATCGGGCTGCGCAGCCCCCCATACACGTCTCGCAGAATGTAGTCGGTGGGGAAGTATAAAAACTCGGCGTAAGTGGCCTTAAAAATGAGGTTGCTCTGATCCCGCTCAATATAAAAGGTTTGGGTGACCTGTTCACGGGGCACAATATTGCGCTTCAGATCGCGGGTTTCGCGCACATACATGGGGGGGCGGTAAGTATTGACGCGCTTGAGTTCATAGGGGTAAGTCATTTCCCAGCGCTGGCCCGTGTATTTGTCAAAACCCATGCCGCGCCAGTAGCTGGGGCGACTGCTGCGCACGCGCATGACCACATCATCAGAAAGACGGCCTCGGTAATTGAGATCTAGCTGGGTACTAAAACCGTAATAGGCATAAGGATCAAAGGCTTTTCGCTCACCATTTTCACCCCCCGTTAAATTGGCCGCTTGCCGTTGATCAGAGGAGCGGTTTTTAATTTCCCCATTAAACAACGGCAGATTGCGGATTTGGGCCGACATGGGCATCATTTGGAAACGCATCCCCTCGGAACGGGGGATAAAGACAAAAGAGACAATCGTTACCAACAGACTCAGGGCTGCAGTCGGTAGAAACAGACGCCCCCAAAAGCCAGTGGGCACCTTGCGCACATGCTGACTTGAGAGATGGCTGAAAAACAAGCTCATCAGCCCCAGCACCACAAAGCCCATCAGGAAAATCCCAAAACTGACCTCACGGCTCAGGGTTGCAGCCGTGCTCATGAGCACCAGCCCCACCCACAGGGAGTAAAAAATGTCTTTGCGCTTGGGCAAATCGTAGCTATGCAAGACCTGGAGCCAGATCAGCAAATTGGCAAGCGGAACACGGGCATCATAAGGGTTGCCACCAATTTCAATCAGAAAATTGGCCAGCGCCAACAGCATCAAGAGCGCCAAAATCAGCTTGATCCACCAGTTTTTAGCCCGCCGCCGCACCCAACTCACCCAAGAGCCAAAACCGGTCGCGGCAATCATGACCAAAGGCAAAACAAAACCACTTTCTGAAACCAAGGCCGTAGCCCCAATTGCCATACTGACCGTGAGAAACACCAACAAACGTAGGCTCCAGGTGTCTTCCACTTCCATGGGGTTAAAGCCATCACGCTGCAGCAGGGCGTCAAAAAATGATTTCATGGGCCTATCATAATACAGCTTTTAGAAAGAAAACAATCGGGCCCCTTTCTACGCACCGCATCAATAACGTATAATGAAGTTTCAGGGGAGTTTATTCAGCATGGCAGAACAACGCAAAAAAGGATCCACCGACGAATTTTACGCCCGCTCCCAATGGAGCGATAATATGGCGTTTAGCCGCGAATCGATCCAAAAAAGCAAACATAAAACCGACCAACTGCCCGACACCCCCGACAGCGCCACCGGTAAACTCCCCCCCCGCCAACCGGCCAAACGCACCACCCAACAGCTCGACAGCTACGTTTCAGAAATGAATAACGAGATTGATCGCGTTTCAAGCGCAGTCAACAGCCGTTTTGACGATTTGTCCGATCGCTTCACCCACTCGGTCAACAATGCCCTTGCACCGGTTGGGCATTCCATGAGCCAAATTGGCGCCGCATTGATCTCGGGCCTGCAAAAAGTGACCATTGGTTTGGTCAAAGCCACCGTGCGCGAACTGACCTTTGTCCTGCGAACACTCAGTAATCGCCTCATGGGCACGGCCGATGAGCCCCATGTCTTTGAAGTGCCCGACGAAACGCCAGCACCTTCTGCCCCAGCCCTTCCCCGCGCGGTACCGGGCACCTCCCCCCTTGTAACCTACTCCCTCAAACCCCAGCTTTCCCGCTCAGCGGCCACCTTTAGCAAGCTAATCGAAAAAAAAGTCTTCTTTTCGACGCTCCAAAACCAACCCTTTATCGACGAACACATGCTGAAAGGCTACACGCCAGGCAACCCAGAACACGAACTCGAACTCATGCAGCGCGCTATCGAAGAAATTCGCTCCTGTGCCCCCTATGGTCGCAACCTTCCCACCGCTGAAAAAGGGCCCTTTGCCGGGATCCCCATGTACGACGTGCTCAGCCAAGTCACCCTGGACGACATCCAGCGCTTCCTGACCTTTGTCAATAACCGCTCGCAGCCTTTTCAGCAGAAAGTACTTAAACTCTCCGAGGCATATGCGACATGGGCCCACAAAGGCGCTCCCCAACAATAATTTTGCTGATGCTGCTCGGGCTGGCTCTGCCTGCTCAGGCAAATTCTTCCCCCCAAGAACTCAAACAACAGGCTTATCAGGCTTACCAACAAAAAGATTTTGCGGCTGCTGAGGGCTATTATCTCAAGCTGATTGCCCTTCAACCCCAAGACCCGGAACTCTATTATAATATCGGCATCGTTTATTATTTCCAAAAGCAACCGGCCAAAGCGATTGCGGCCTATCAAAATGCCGTGCGCCTGCGTCCCACCTATGCAGATGCATATAACAACCTCGGCGCAGTCTATATGCAGACCAAAGCCTGGGATGCCGCCATTGAAGCTTTTCAACAGGCCCAGCGCATTGGCACCCAAGACAGCGATTTACTCGCCAATCTGGCCCTGTGTTATGCCCAGGCCGGACAGATTGAAAATGCCATCAGCACTTACCGCCAATTGCTCCAGCGCAATCCCCAGAACCCTGATGCAGCTAAACGTTTGGCCCGCCTGGAGCAAGAATATACCCGCGCTTTGCAAGAGCCGCCCGCTCAGCCCCCAGACAAAATTGAAACAGGGGCAGCCCAAGGCAAATTCACCCTGGGCAATCAATACCGCAGTCGTGGCCAGTGGGATGAAGCCCGCCAAGCCTACCAGCAGGCGATCGCCCTCAATCCCAATTTCACCGAAGCACATTATAACTTGGGGCTGGTGCATCGCCAGCAGGGTAGCCAAAAATTGGCAATTGCCGCTTTTGTGCGTGCCGTCACCTTAATGCCAGCTCATACCGGTGCCCACCATCAGATGGCCTTGGCCTATGCCCAACAGGGGCAAAAAGACCGGGCGATCCAAGTCCTGGCCAACCTGGCTCAGATCAAAAGTGACTATTTACCCGGTCTGTATGACCTGGGGCGTTTACAGGCCGAAACCGGGCAAATCACAAATGCGATCCAAACCTTTGAGCAATTGGCTCGCCAAGATCGCAGTTATAGCGACACCTTATTCCAACTGGGCCAGTTATACCAAACGCAGAAAAAACCCGATCAGGCCATTGCCTATTGGCAGCAAAGCCTGCGTACACGTCCTGACCTCAGCACTGCGTACCTCGCTTTGGGCAAACTGTATCACAGCCAGGGAGCCAAAGACAAAGGCATGGAAATTCTGGCATTGGGGCTCAAGCAGGCCCCCTCTGCAGATGTGGCTTATACTTTGGCAACCTTTGCCTATCATAGCGACCCGGCCCAGCAGGCCCAGGTCCCCACCCTGCTGGCCCAAGCTCTGCGCTTAAATGCACGTCACACCGATGCGCTAGCATTAAGCGGCATCTGGGCCTATGATAAGGGCAATTACCCAGAGGCGATTACCACCTTTGAAAAAGCCCTGCAACTCAAACCCGACCGCGCTGACCTACACCGCAATCTGGCCATTGCCTGTGTCAAAACAGGCCAACACCAGCGCGCTTTACAAGCGTTTGAGGCCTATCTCCGCTATGAGCCGAACGCCAAAGATGCGCCACAAATTCGCAAAGTCATGGCCGATCTCAAAACCCGGCTTGCGCGTCCGGGAGCATGAGCCCCCCGTTATTGGCAGCCCAAGATGTGGGTTATCGCCTCGGCTCGCAGTGGTTGCTACAAGCCCTCGATCTGAGTATCCAGGCCGGGGAACACCTTGCGATTATTGGGCCCAATGGAGCCGGGAAATCGACCTTGCTGCGCCTCTTGGCTGGGGGCCTTCAGCCCAGTCAAGGTAAAATCTGGTTGCAAGGTCAGCCCCTGGAGCAAATCCCCCGTGCAGCCGTGGCGCGTCAATTGGCCGTGGTGAACCCCCGGGAGGTGCCCCCTGCTTTTACCATGGGAGCGGCTGAATATGTCGCCCTCGGACGCACCCCTTATCACAGCCCCTGGGCCAAGACAACCCCTGAAGAACAGGCCCTAATCAGCCAATTATTGGCCACGTGTGAGCTGTCTGAGCAGGCCCATACACCCGTACAGGCCCTCAGCAGCGGCGAATGGCAAAAGCTCCAATTGGCACGTGCCTTGGCCCAAACCCCGCAGATTTTATTATTGGATGAGCCCAATGCCCACCTCGATTTACGGGCACAAATTCAGATGATGAAACAGCTTCAGACCCAAACCCAATCGGGGCTGGCGCTGATCAGCGTCTTGCATGATCTCAATTTGGCCGCTCATTTTTGTGACCGTTTGGTCCTGTTACACCAGGGGCGTTTACAGGCGGTAGGCACCCCAGCACAGGTACTGACGTCCGCCCATTTGGACCGGGTGTATGGCCCCTGTTGGCAAATACAGCCCACTGCAACCGGGCGTCCCGTCCTCACACCCCGTTACCCGGAGGCTTTATGATCCCCCCACGCTTGGCCCTGATTGGGTTTCCCTGTAGTGGCAAAAGTACCCTTGGGCAGANNCCTGGCTACGGCTCTGAATTATACCTGGCTGGATTCGGATCAGGAAATCGTTCAGCACACAGGCCAATCGATTGCCGATCTCTTTGCCCAAGGAGGTGAAGCCCATTTCCGCCACCAAGAAGGACAGTGGTTAGAGACGCTGCCCCAACGGAGCCAAGTGGTCATCAGCACAGGGGGCGGTCTGCCCTGTTTTTATGATCATCTCGCTCGTCTACAAGCCTGGGCCTACGTGATTTGGCTGGCCCCCGATTTTGAAACGCTCTATCAACGGCTGCAGCAGCGCCCGGAACATACCTTGTACGGGCGTACCCGCGAGCAATTGGAAAGCGTATATCAACAGCGGATTCCCTTTTACCAGCAGGCCGATTTGATCGTGACAACGGTTGCCGATCCCGAACTGCTCACGGCTCAGATTGTGACCCACTTGCAGCGACCATCACCGGGGCCAAAGCCAGTAATACGCCCAACAATGGCAGCCCCAGAAGCCCCGCAGCGGGATTATAAGCCCCGGCCCACAGCGGAGCGATAGACGTCAATAAGCCCAGCTGACTCAAGCTCGAAATCAGGTAAACCCAACCCGCATGCATGCCCGTGGCCAACCACAGCGAGCCGCTCAAAGCACGCAAGCGCCCCAGCAATAAACCGGTCAAAAGTAACCCACACATTTCGACCCCGCCTTTAAAATGTAACAGGGCATAAATCAGGGCTTGCCCTCCCCAGACCTGAACCGGGGAAAAGCGTTCATTCAATACGCGCCAGACATAGCCTCGGAATAACACTTCCTCGGTCAGGGCCAAAATCAGGGCCAGGGGAAGATTGCGCACTAAACGCGGCCAAGCGGCATCCCAACTGGGTAGGGGGTTGCGAGTAATCAACCCTAACCCTAAGCCAAGGGTATAATAACCGAGCAAAATACCACAGCCCCAATAAAACCCCTGCCCGAGCTGAGGGAAGGGCTTGGCCGTTACCCCCCAATCAGCCCAAGTTTCGCCGCGACGCTGGCGGGCCCGCACCAATAGGCCAAGTAACCACAGATACAAACCACCCACATACAAGCCCTGTACCAAAGGCGGAATTTCCCCCCGCTGCAAAGCCTCCCAGGGAAGGCCAAAACTGAGCACCAACAACCCGGCCCAAGCCACAGCACCGGCAATTAACCACAGGCCAAAACGCATGGGTGTGCCCAAGTGCTTTCCAGCAACGCTCATGACAGGCTACACTCAAGAAGAGGTATGTGCATGAACTGGCTTCTTCCCTGGACTGAAGTACCTGAAGCTGTCGCCCGCCCGATGGAAGGGCTGCACCCGGATCATCCCCTGGCGGGACATCCGGTGCGTCGTGCTGCCCGCCGCTGGGACTGTGATGAGGTGCTGTTTGAAGTACTCAGCGAGCGGCCCTTTTGGGCTGTGGTGCATCTGACTTGGCAGGATGAGTCGCAAAGCCCGGCTTCTCCAACCGTCGAACTGTATGACACCCTGACCGATTTTAGCGAACGACGCATGCTTCCTGATCATCACTATTATCAAGCAGCTAATCCATAAGCGCCACTTCGCGCAGACAAGCCGCCATTCGCTCCCACGAACGCTGAATATCCTGATCCAGCCCTACCGACAGGCGAATCATGCCATCCCCAAGCCCCATCACGGCCCGTTCGGCCACAGGAATTTCTGAAGAAGTGCTGCTGCTAGGCGCACTAAACAGGGTTTTAAAATAGCCTAAGCTGACGGCCAAATAACCAACCTTTTGCTCTTGCAGACGCTCCATCAAGCGTGAGGCAGTGGCTTTATCCCCCGCATTGAGAATGAGCATACCACCATAGCCAAAACCAGGATTCATCATCCTAGTCATACGCTCATGGTCCGGGTGGGTGGGTAAACCGGGATAATGCACCCGCTGTCCATGCGCCTGCAACTTTTGAGCCAAAAACATCGCATTGTGGCTGTGCTGACGCACGCGCAAATGCAGGCTGTGCATATTTTTAAGAATGCTCGCCGAGCGGAAGCTGTCCAGCACAGGCCCGAGCAACATCCCAGCCCCGCTATTGACGTCACTGAGTTGATTAATCAGGGCTTTGGGCCCACAAATGGCTCCCGCCACACAGTCGCTGGTGCCATTAATAAACTTAGTCAGGCTGTGGACCACAACATCCGCACCGAGACGGCTGGGGCTGATCATCATCGGGCTAAAGGTATTGTCAATTACCAGCTTGGCTCCCGCTTCATGGGCCAATTCAGCCAAGGCCGGGATATCCGCAACCTCCAGCAACGGGTTGCTGATCGCTTCGCCATAGATCACACGGGTACGCTCAGATAGCTTGGCACGAATCTGTTCCCGGTCGTGAATATTGACAAAATGGACAATAATGCCAAAACGCGGCAAGAAGTTTTTAAACAGGGCATAGGTGCCCCCATAAATAGTACGGCTGGCAATAATTTCATCACCCTGGCTACAGAGCTGGAGAATGGTATTGGCAATCGCACTCATACCCGAAGCAGTCACCTGCGCACTTTCGGTGTCTTCCATGGCTGCTAATGCATTGGCCAAATATTTATTACTGGGGTTCCAGTGGCGGGAGTATAAAAAACAGCCTTCAATTTCGTGTTCAAAAAGTTCTTCCATCGTATGCGAGTTGAGGAAGGTATAGGTTGAAGAATCGTTGATCGACGGATTGACTTCACCGTATTCACCAAAAGCTTGGTGATCTTGAATACGGCTGGCAGGATCAAAAGTCATAAGCACCTCAAGAAAGATGGGATAGGCTCAGGTTAACATAATGACGCAGCGCGTTTGGGGCGTGGGCGCATGCAATCCGCCCTATGCCCCCCCATTACGGTACTATGTAAACAAGTGATGTTCCAAGGAGCCCCTATGCAGCGATTCACAATAGCCCTCTTTTCCCTGGTGAGCGTTCTCTCATTCAGTTTAGTCGCCACTGCCGCAGAAGATCGCGGCGGAGCCCTCTATTACAGTATTGGCGGGAGCTTTGGGGAGCCGGGAGCACTCAACACAGCCATTGGTAAATCGGGTTTTGGCCCCGTACCCAGCTTTGGCTGGAGCCAAGGCGGCGGCGGCCATGCGGTCTTCCAACGCTGGCTGATTGGGGGCGAAGGGCACAGTTTTTTTAACCAGCGCGTCAGCAGTGGCCCAGACAGCATGGCCGTTGGCGGAGGATATGGCTTGGTGCACTTCGGTTATATGCTCGCCCACACGCCCTCTTTTCAACTTTACCCGATGGTGGGTTTAGGCCTAGGTGGCATGAGCATTCGCAGTACCCGTGACCTCAGCCCCATCCTCGATATGCAACAGGGCAGTTTGCCCCTGACCCACGTCAATAGCCTGCAATGGTTACTCGATCTCGGAATGGGCAGCAGCCTCGTGATTCCCCTGGGAGAAAAAGCCATCAGTGGCATCTTAGTGGGTGCCCGCGCCGGTTATCTCTTTTCCCCTTTTGGGGGGATGAGCTGGAGTTCTAACGAATTGCCCATTCAAGGAGGACCCAGTTATTCACCGGGTGGCTTTTATTTTCGCCTCAGCCTGGGTCTCGGCAGCTACGAATGAAGGTCCGCATTGGGAGCACTTGGGATGGCCAACCCATCCCTGCGGCACAACAGGTTCACCTCAGCTTAGAATTGGACGAGCAGGCCCTGACGATCACTCTAGTGGCGCCGTTTTACAATGACCCGCCCCCGCCCCTGCCAGCCGGACCCTGCCCCGAACTGTGGGAGTATGAAGTGGTCGAACTCTTTATTGCCAACGGCCAACACTATACCGAAATTGAGTTGGCCCCCCGTGGCCAACACCTGGTCTTACAATTGCACGGCATTCGCCAGAAAGTTGCCGAACAGTTGCCGATCACTTATGCCGCCCACATTGACGGCCCACAGTGGCAGGGGCAGGCCCGGATTCCCGTCTCCCTGTTGCCCGCTCAACCCTGGACCATGAATGCCTATGCCATTCATGGCCAGGGCACAGAACGCACTTATTTGGCGGCCCATGCCGTGCCTGGATCAGAACCGGATTTCCACCGTCTTCACTGCTTTGTACCTTGGACCGGGAATGGAGCCTCCACCCCTGTCAAAACACAGAGCAGCTCCCAATAACGGCGGATTTCTTCCGGGCTATTGCGCGTCGCAGCCATGCGATGCACAGCCCGAGCTCGCCGATCAAACCAGAATTGTCCATAGGCTTTAAAATCGGGCTTCATAGCCAGCCAGACTATGGTATCAGCCCCTTCGGCATAAGAGCGCAAGGTGAGACGGGTCAGGGCCCGAAAAGCCGGGAGCGACTTTTGCACACCGGGAGTATCGGCCCAGCCCGGATGCATCGCATTGAGATAAATCCCCTGTTCTGCCAATTCATGGGCCCATATCTCATTGAGGACGACCATGCCACGTTTCGCTTCGGCATAAGCCAGTGCTCCCTTGTAGGGGCGCTGCTGGAATTGCAAGTCGTCCGGGTGTAAACGGGCCAAATACATCCCCCCAGAAGCCACAAAAATGACCCGGGAAGGAGCAGCCGCAGCCAAAAGAGGCCGCAATAAATGGGTCATTAAAAAGGGGCCTAATAAATTGCCTGCCAGCGTCATTTCTAGGCCATCCACCGATTCTTGACGACAGTTGAGCAATGCGCCAGCATTGTGCACCAAGATATCCACACGCGGCCAGCGAGCTGCAATCCGCGCACAAAAATCGCGAACAGAAACCAGACTACTGGTATCCAGCAATTCCAGGTGTAAATCTTGATTGCCCGTCAGGCGTTTCAAATCGGCCTGCGCCTGTGCCCCACGCTCAGCATTGCGGCAGGCAAGAATAACGGTCGCCCCTTTGCGTGCTACAGCCTCGGCAGTAGCCAAACCAATTCCTGAGTTGGCCCCGGTAATCAGCACAACCTTACCGCCCATCCAGCCCTGGGTATCCTGCGGCTGCCAAAGGGGTTTGCGCACATGATAACCGAAGCGATCATACCCCAAAATCACCGTTTCATTCAGAAGAGGATCAAGCATTTCAGCGAAAAAACGCAGCATAAGTAGTCCTTGAGGAGCAGATCATGCCAGCCATTATAGCCCCCGCCCAAGGTGTGACCACAGAGGTTAGCAAGCCTTTCTGTCAAACTTCCCTGCAAGCACTTTGTTGACAAAATGTAAACAAAAATCTATGATAGATTTATAATCCCAGTTCAACAGCGAGGAAATTGATATGCATTGTCTCCGCACCACTTTGTTCAGCACCCTCTTTTGTTTAAGTACCTTATCAGCTTGCGGGAGCGCAGCACTTAACCCTAACCCCAATCCCAGTGTTACTCCCAGTGCTCAGCCGTCTTCATCACCCTATACCCTACCGCTCAAGCTCGCCACTGTCGGGGAATGTGAAATTGGCAATCACACGGTGCTCGAAATTCAGGCCAATGGTACTCTACGGTACACCCCTGAAGGCTCTGACACAGCCACCGAACGCACTTTAACTGCCGAAGAACAAAATACCCTACTCACGACCTTATTACAGGCTGATCTGGCTAAAAAAGCCCAGGATGACACAACTGTACCCGCTGATGCGCCCCAAACCCGTGAGTGCCGCGTCGTGGAGCAGTTAACGCTCCAAACGGCAGGCAGCGCCCGCACCTTTGATCGCAATGGGCGAACCCTGCGTCACAGCGCCTCTTACCTAGAGGCCTTTGCCAAGATTCAGGCCGAACTCGACAAGTTGATGCAACCGGCCCAAGGGCTCAGTTATGGACTGCCGTTTAAAATGGCGCTGGTAGGTGAGTGTGAGCTACCCAGCTTCACCCGCTACGAAATCAAAGCCAATGGCACATTTGTCTGGACACGCGAAGATTGGCCCACCTTTGCGCCTGGCAATCCCCCCACCCAAGAGCGGGTTCTCAGCGCCACTGAAATTAAAGCCTTTACCGACGAATTGGCAAAACAAGACCCCGTAACCGCTTTGCGCAGCTCCGAAGCCATTCCTGACGACGCCCCTCAAACCATGGAGTGTCGCACCGCTGAGGTCTACACCCTGACCAGCAATGGCAGCAGCGAAACGTTTGAAGGCCAAGGCAGTCGCAAACTGCGCCATAGCGAAGCCACACTCAACAAGCTCAAAGCCATTCAAGCCTACCTCACCGAATTGGCCAAATAAAGCCTGTTGATGTCAACGATATTTTTGCCCAGTTCCGGGCCTCGCCCGGAGCTGGGCCTGTTAGAATGCAGTAGCGTTCACTGAAAGGATTCTGCCTCATGCAGCTAGCCTACCGGCAGTTGGGCCAAGGTCGCCCCCTGCTCATCCTTCACGGCCTCTATGGCTCCGGGCGCACCTGGAATGCCATTGGCAAACAACTGAGCGCCGATTACAGCGTGTATCTCCCTGATCTGCGCAACCACGGTGATTCCCCTTGGGATAGCGATCACTCTTACGCCGCCATGGCGCAAGATATTGCCGAATTCATGCAAACCCATGCCCTTGAAGCCCCTATCTTGGTAGGCCATTCGATGGGGGGCAAGGTGGCCATGGAGCTGGCACTCACCCCCCATACGCCTCCGCTGGGCGGATTGGTCGTGGTCGATATAGCTCCCCGAGCTTACCGCTCCCGCTACCATCACGGCATCCTTGAAGCCCTATGTGCGATGCATCCTGAAACCCTCGACAGCCGTGCTGAAGCCGATGCTGAACTGGAAGCAGATATCCCCGATACCCTTGTGCGCCAATTTTTAATCACCAATTTGGTACGCCGCGAAGAAGGCGGATTCCGTTGGAAAATCAATGTACAGGGGTTATACCAAGATCTCGATGCCATTTTAGGGCCCGTGCGCGCAGGCGCTTACCCACATCCGGCATTGTTTATGCGCGGGGCCAACTCTGATTATGTGCGCGCAGAGGATTTACCGCCCTTGTATGCCCAGTTTCCTCAAGCCCAGTTGGTGAGCATTCCCGATGCCGGGCACTGGGTTCACGCCGACCAGCCTGCGGTCTTTATCAGTCAATTGCGCCAGTTTTTGGGTGCTTGACGCACCTCGTTTACCCCCTCAGAATGAGGGTATGGAAACTTTACCCGCCCCAACCGGCATCTCGCACCAAACGCTGAGCCTATGGCAGCGCCGTGTTAAAAGCCTGGTGCTGATTGTGGGTACCCTGAGCGGGGTCTTTTCGCTCGTGTTGGGAGGGTATCTCTTTTTTAGCCAGCGCGCCCTAGAAGAAAATCTTTTAGCCACCCGTCGCCAACAGCTCAACGAGGTCGCCGAGGCTCTGGCACCCGGTGTACCGAAATTAATGCGTCAGCACGATGTCTTTTACGATATTTACCCCTTGGCATTTTTGCAGGCCCTGCGAGAATCTTTACAACATGAGTTTCGGGGGGATGGTGACGCCGTCTTACACATTTTAGACCAACAGGGCAACTTTGTTTACCATCCCGATCCAGATGTGCCGCTCCAGGCCCGCAATGCCCTTGAGGAAAGCTCTGGGGGTGAACGCCGCCAATTGGAAGAAGCTTTACAAGGCAAACGGCAGCAATTGATTTTGCAAGGGGGAAGTTTGGTACGTGGCTGGGCTTTATTGGCCCCCTTGCCCGATACTCCCTTTTACGCTGTTTTATTACAAACACGGCGTCCGCTCATGGATCCCCAGCTCTCACGACGTCTCAGTATTTTGTTATTCCTGGGCATCTCCCTGCTCAGTTTTGCGCTCTTTTGCCGGGTCGTCCGCACCCATACCCTGAGCGTTCGTGCCGCTTATCTCTTTTCCTTAGGATTATCTCTGGTCCTGATTGCCAATATTGGCCACCTGTGGTGGCTGACCATGCAGCCCAACTACAGCCATGCGGACAACGAATTGGCCAGTGATCAGGATCTTGACCGTTTTCAAGCGCGCTTAAGCAGTCAGGTCATCGCCCCGCAAAGCGGAGAAATGGCCAAGTACCCGGTGGGGGTTTTTGTCAAATCAGTGGCGTTTCTGAGCGATCAGAACCTTCGCATGAGCGGATATATTTGGCAAAAATTCCCCAAACGTTATCATCTTACAGCTCGTCCCGGCCTCATCTTTTCTGATGCCATTGAGACCCGTTGGCAAGATCCCTTGATTCAAAATTTCGGAGACTATACCCTGTGGGGCAGTGGTTTTGACGTCACCATTCGCCAAGAGCTTGATCTGGCGGGATTTCCTCTCAATCAGGCGCAATTGCAGCTCAAACTCATCCCCAAGGGCTTTGAACGCCAAGTGGTGTTAGTCCCCGACTTAAGCGCCTATAGTACCGGCAACCCCGGTCTTGACCCCCGCCTGTTTATCAATGGCTGGGACATTACCCGCAGCTTTTTTAGCTACTCTATCTACCGCGCCCCCACCAACTATGGGGTCGAGTCGCTGATTCCTGGCGAACAGGTATTTCCAGAACTCAACCTCGAAATCCAGGTAAGACGACAGTTTGTGGGCAACTTTATTACCAACATTTTGGCGACCATTCTGGGTTTGGGGATTCTATTTGCAATCTTTGCGCGCATTGCCCCCCGGTACATGGGCGATTATAACCCCACAGAGATCGTGCCCGCCTGTATTTCTTTACAGTTCTCACTGCTGTTGGCCCATGTGCAGTTTCGCAATAACACCTTGCAGAGCTCACGGATTTTATACGTAGATTACTTCTATTTCATCGCTTATTTATATATTTTAGCGGTGATTGTCTACTTTGTGTTTTTGGTTCCCCGTCAACCACGGCTTTATCGTTATCGCGAGGCCTTGATTCCCAAAATGCTGTATTGGCCCGTGGCCCTCTGCCTCGCCTTTGGTGCCACCCTGTTCACCTTTTGGTAGACAAAAAAAAGCAGGCTTTAAACCTGCATTGCTGTTTGGAGTAGGGCAGACAAAAGCATCAGCTTTTGTGTGCCAAGCATTCCTGCGAATGGCAGTGGTGAATAAACGACACTGCAACCCGGCTGACATCCGAGCTAACTTCAGTTTAAAAAAGAACCTCTTCAGGTGCATGAGTTTCCTCTAAAAGTTATCTTAGCGTTGTCTGAGTGCGGGAATATCAAATTATAGGCAAATTTAAAAATATGCCAGAGAGCAAAATACCTGCTCTCTTCTAGCTTTCAGGTGTCAATACTCTTTTTCAGTATTAAACTCTTGTTGAAAGGTGTTAATTATTGGTTAAATAGCGCAGACACATGTGAGGCACGCGTTATAAGACATGTGGCTAGTTGTGTGTTGCGAGTTGGCATTGTTGCAAGCGTTCGTGAATGTAAGGAGAGAGAAGTATCATGAAACGGCACCCTTTAATCCCCATTGCCCTGACCTTGGCTCTTGCTGCTGCTTGTGCTCCCAACCCTCAATCCATGGGGCCCAATGTACCGACAACCACCACCCAGACAACTCAACCAACCCGTAGCCACAGCCAACGTTATCCTATCAAATTCAAGGTTGAAAACCCTGCCAATTTCCGTGTTCAGCAGGTAGAACCCACCTTTGCCCGTCTTCAAATTGATGGGGCCGGGGGTGATGTTGAAATTGTTAACGGTGATGCCAACGGATTTATTCCGATTACCAGCGAAACCACGATGGTTGAAGCCAATGTACCAGCAGGTGAAAATATTGCCGTTTCGTTGAGTATGCATCTCAGCGATGACCCGGACAGCCCGCCTACCGCAACCATCGGTGGCGTTTTTCACATTGATGAAAACGCCACTCCCGAGACGCCTCAAGAAGTAGAGCTCAGCTTTCCCGGTGAGTTGGTCGCCCAATTGGTTCGTCAACTGCGCCAATCGGCGGGTACAGGTTTTGATCCAACCGTCCCCATTGACTTTGAAACTTATAAAAGCTTTGCCTTGGCCATTCTCAACAAAATGCCTTTAGGTCGCCAGAATCCGAGTGATGTGGAAATCACAACTTTAGCCGAACTGATCTCAAGCGAAGCTTTGCGGGTAGATGAAGAAACGGTCACACAGCTACAAAACGCTGGCACGTTGAAAATGACCGAAGGCCAATCGCGACGTGTGGACCAGACGTTAGGTAACACACCCGTCGTCGTCACTCACTCTTTCCCAAGCAACATGGACGCCGAAGTCAATCCCGGAACCCGTCAAATGCCTCCTGGTTTTACCGGTGCAATCACCCGTTTAAGCTTAACTTCTAACCAGGGAAGTGCGGATGTTATTGGTTTGGATTATCGTGAAGGTAGCCTGAACTATATGTTCTCTTTTAAACCCGCTACAGACCTATCAGCTAAATACGGCACAACACTTATACCTCATTACGCCCCAAATAGTAAACAGGCTTTCCACTCAGCCCAAGTGGGCGCATTAGCCGTTGGCTCATACGATCCTGATCCGAACGTAAAGGGTGACGCACTCCGTACCACCTATATTACCGAGCGTAATAACTCAGACCTAGTCATTAAAGCTGTTGCTCCTCGTGACCCAGCCACAATCTACTGGACCTATACCCTAACGGGGGCAGCTCAAAGCAATAGCTATTTCACACCCGTGATCTGGCCTTCTAAGTGGCAAGCGACGGGCTGCTCATGTGATGATCGAGATATTATTTACATCGTACACGGTGCAAACCTTTATGCATTAACCCAGGGAACTGGCCCTAGCAATCAGGGAGTGGAGCTGTGGCGCAAAAACCTGGGTAGCGAGAGTGTCCAAGCGGCATCTTTATCCCACACAGGTAAAACGCTCTACCTAACACTAACAAGTCGGCCTGCAAAAATTGTCGCATTGCGGGTTGACCCCTATGAAACTTGGGATCAAGGAGGAAACCCAACCCCTCCTACAGAAGGGCTCGGAACCGAATTGTGGAGCCATGAACTACCTGGGAGTGTGGGGTTGAGTTCATCCGTCTCAATTGGCAGTGACGGAACACTTTATACGGGTTCAACCTTTGATTACTCTGATACTACCAAAGGATACTTGGTTGCTATCGATCCAGCCCTTACGCCAACCAACGGAAGAGAAAAATGGAGGCGTGAAACTATCGGCCAGATAAACCATTCACCCGTAATTGACCGCCCTACCGGAGCCCAAGTGGATCATATTTACACGGTGAGTTCTTTGGGACGGATGTATGGTTATACCAGTGAGGGAAACTCGCGCTGGGAACCCTTTATTTTTCAAGGCCCCATGTACGATGCGTCCAGCTCAGCCCTGATTGCTGAAGATCCTCAAGGTGATCGCGTTGTCTATACTTCACGGGGTAACGGGTTAGTCTATGCCCTACAAGTCCCTATCAGTGGAGCAGCACCTTATCTTCTTTGGAGTCGGACACCCAGTGGTAGTATTAAAAATAATATGGTGCTCCAAGACAACTATCTCTATACCAGCACCCTCAATGGGGGAGAGGGGCAAATTCTTAAATTCCAAGCATTACACGTTCATACACCGCGTATTGCTCAAACAGCCCCGTGGCCCGTAGGCCATGGGAGGCAAACTGATAGCGGCTTGAGCCACATCTCATCTACGCTAGGAAGTTTCCAGGCACCTGGAATATAATGCGATATCAGTCTATTGGACTGATACCTGATGCGAAGCTAACCGCTCTTGACATGCTTTAAACTGTGTATAAGCCTGCTCGTGTTCGGGCATAAGCCGGTGGCAAGTATAAAAATGTTTAGCGGCATCTGCAAAGCGCTCCATCTTTGAATACAATAAGCCAAGATCATAATGGACCAACGGATCTTCAGGGCGTAAGCTAAGCGCTTGGTGCAAATAACGCAATGCTGTCCCCGGATGAGCTAAAGCGGCTTCAATTGCCCCCAGCGTATGGGTAACGCGCCCACGGAATAAACTCGCTAAAGAGTTATCCAAAAGCTCATGACACAGGTCACGGGCTTTTTGATAGTTATGAATTTGTGCATAATATTGAGCCAACGTTAAACGGTACTCAGGTTGGCCTGGAGCATACTTGACGGTTTTTTCGAGGGCTGCATGCATCAACAAGGGTTGATTTAAACGATGGTATATATCGGCCATGAGCTGATAGGTTTCTGGACGATGATCACACACTTCAAGAGATCTGTTAAGCACATGGAGAGCAGCTCCGTCATTACCCTTATCCCCATGAATTTTAGCCAATAACCAATGTCCTTGTACCAGCTCAGGTTTAGAAATCAAGGCGCTTTGCAGGAAGTGATAGGCCTGATTGACGGAACCTAAGCGATAAGCATGGAAAGCCGCAGTATAAAAAGTGAGATAGTTGCCGCGCAAAGCCAATAATTGACGGATCAAATCAAACCCCAGATCGACATCTTGACAAGTTGCCAGTTGCACCATGAGATGTGCCATTTGTCGCTGTTCAGAGGGGGAATGAGACGTGGTGGTTTGTGGACGGTGATCCTGTAACCAAGCCAATAGAGTATCTAAGGTCCAGCGAATCCGCTCTTGGGGGTTTCCTTTAACCAGTCCTTGTAGAAGCTTCCGCAGAGCAGGGCTGAGATGAAGCGCATAATCTTCCCAGCCAGTCACTTCATTTTTGCTGTAATCAAAAAAGAGTTGCGGATAAATCCCTGTAGCTGCATGAATTAAAGTAATCCCAAGAGCGTAAAAATCGAAGGACGGGTGCAACTGATAATTGAGGCTGAATTCGGGCGGTGCATAGGGTACCGTGGTGTTAAAATCAGCGTGTGTATGTGCAGCATCTAAAAGCTGGACCGAAGACCAATCCAACAGCCGAATATGACCATCATCTCCAATCAGAATATTGGCGGGCTTTAAATCGCCATGAATCACGGCGGGATAACTCGACTGCAGAAAAATCAGCGTGGCTCCCAAAGCCCTCAGAACCTGATAAATCTGTACTTCACCGAGACAGGGGCGCTGCTCCATTAAGTTTTGAAGCGTCACGCCTGGATAAAAAGGATAAACCAACACCCCATAACAGGCATTGTCATAAAAGTGGTCAAGGAGCGTCGGCAACACCGGGTGCTCTAAACTCGCCATCAGTTGCTGCTCACGATGATAGGCATTGTAACCTTGATAACTTAAGTCAATCTGTTTGAGCACAACCTTGTTTTGGTCACGATCCCGTCCAAGATACAGGGTGTCAATCTTACCGGAAGCATAGTCTTTCTTGCGTAAGACCGAGAGAATTTCATAGGTATTGTCATTGACCCAAGTACCAGGCTCCCATAATAAGCTGGACTGGCAGTTGGGGCACTCCGTTGCGGCATTGAGATAAGATACATGCCCCATAGAACAGCGAACCTTGGGCTGACGAGACTCCACATCAAAAGACTTTTCAACCTTTACGGCTCCTTGCATGCCACCCGTGGAAATGGACTCAGCCTCTAGGTCAAGACCGTGCTCTTGATACAGCGAGCGCAGCGCTTGAGTATAACGGGGGTGATGGTGGATCTCCATGGCCTTTTTGAGGCAGGCCTCGGCCTGATCAAACGTTTGTCGTTCGCTCCGATAGAGTTGGGATAACTCATAATAAGCATCGGCATAAATAGGCAATAATGTAGTGGCTTCAAGAAGCGCCTTAATCGCCTTTTGACGCTGCCCAAGACGTTCCAATAAACGCCCACGTTCATAGGCAAAACGCGCCAGCGGAAGTTGTTTCTCTGCGATCGCAAGCAATTGTAAGCCCTGGATAATTTTACCCGTTTCTGCGGTAGCCAAGCCAAGCCAAGCCTGAGAAAAAGGCGTTTGCTGTGTATCCAAAGCCTGCTGAAAAGCCTGTATCGCCGCCAACCACTGACGCTGCTGGAAAGCCTCATAACCTTGATAAAAGTATTGGTTGGCACTTTGGAGGCGACGCCCTACCGCAGAACTGCGCAAGGGAGGCAAAAGCTCATCAGGAAGGTCCAGCGGATTTAAGCTCTGTAAATATCCGCCAAAACGGGACAAAAACGCCGGGCTCAACATGGGGCGAATAAAGTCGAGACGGGCCATCTCCGGGCTCCACAAATTGGGGTTGAGACCGGTCACCAACTCAATGAAGCTGCTATAAATGCCCGCCATCGCAATTTTTATATTATAGTTCTGAAAACGTTCGGCTTCATAAAGAATTGGCTGGTGATAACCAGCATAAAATTTGGGATACTGTAAAAAGTCATTGTCCGGGACCATAAATTCCCAGTCAATCAAGTAGATCTCTCCATCGCTGGCCCACACCAGATTGGTGAGGGTAAGCCCAGGATTGCTCAGGCGCAAATTGGCAAAACGCAGCCAATAATCACGCATCGCCTGATAAACCTGTGCCATTTGTGCAAAGTCAAGCAGCCCGGCCTGGCGAATAACCTGACTCACGGAATTGGAAAGGGCATCCCAGATAAAGGCAGGATAACGCGTATATAACAGGGGTAGGCCTTGTACTTCTAGCAAAAAACAATTTTCTAAAGGCAGACCCAATTCATTGCGTCGCGCCAATACCAATTGAATAAGGGCTTCACGTTTATAGGGATGTATCAGTTCTGGCACCTCAGCCAAAACTTTTTGCTCCCCATGTGCATCTGTGACCAAATAAAAAAGCCGATCCTGAAAAGGCTGTATTGCACACACCTCATAATCGCCAATATGCGCCCCCACTTCGAGGGGATAGAGATAAGCACAGACAGGGCAGTAGCGGGCCTCTAACGAGACCTGGGGGCAGGCAGCCTGCCCCCGAGGACAACTTTTTTTAGCCATATTTAGATCGATTTATAATAGGCCTGGAACGAGGTTTGGATAATTTCTGCCTTGCTGCGAATGCGATCCCAGTTTAAGAATAACTTGGTCGAAATCAAGTCATTAAACTGGTCATTCACAGATGCCGAAATAAAGATGTTCTTGAAGAGATCATGGCGGAACAGCTCTTTATATTGCGGATCATCAAGGATACGCTTCAGCTCAATGGTAAACTCATTGTCTGCACTGCCGCCGCTGCGCCCTTTACCAACCACCAAGTAGTCTTCATAGTCGATCATGCTGATATTGCCGCTATAAGGGATGGGATCCAGCGCCTGATTCAGCGTAATCTGACGGGTAGCTACGTTGACATTCGTGATTTCGCGGGTGTGACCATTCACGTTGACAATCAGCGGCTCACCTGCAGCTTGTTTAGCCGTCAAGATATCCCGGAATTTTTGCACATCGCCTGTATTATTCACCGTCAGGGGAGGGGCAACACCATTTCCTGTTTGACCCGGTGTGATATTCATCTGTGCATTGGCCACTTCATTGCCAAAACCAACGTTCTCGGTAACGGTCACGGGATTGGCCATATCCACCACAGGGGGATAACCCGTAACCCGGTACTCTTCGTACTCAAGCACAATGTTAATCCCGGCATTCACGGACATGGCCAGTGAACGGTTGAGATACATGCTCAGGTTTTGGGTCCCAAAGCCATTGCCAATACTCACATGGTCACCCCGCACTGGACGCTTGAGCAAAGGCTGATCAAGCACAATTTCGTTAGTCGCACCATCAATCGAAGCGATTTTACGGGTTTCCCCGTTAATGGTCACCGTTTGCCCTTCGCGGAAACCTTCGACCGACGCCATGTCAATCGTTAACAAATCGTCGGAAATACTGTTAATACCTTGATAGAAACCGACCAGATAGTTAATGTCATCGGTCGCAAGCGGGTTGATTTGTGTTTCTTTTTCGAACAGGGCAATGGGCCAGTTACCAGCGCCATCGTCGTAGTCAAAAGGCCCATAAGTGGTATAACTTTGCTGCAGATTGGAGGGGATCAACTGCTCCCCGCTCTTAACCTGCACAGTGACCGATTTGAGCTTGCGCGGAACTTGATTGCCATCTTTATCTTGGCTGACCAAATTGAGCGCCATTTGGGCATCCATTTGGACATAACCTTTGGGGTTTTCAAAGGTCTCAGGGCCAATTTGTCCGGTGGCTGTACCATCAGTGGTGTTGCGACCCACCCGGTCTGCCAGATCAGAAATAGCCACGCTGGCAATCTTGAGGGGCTGTCCGGTGCCCAGATCGTCATATTCAATGCGCACAAAGGTACCGTCTACCGCAGGGTTACCGGCCGCATCTGCGGGCCGAACAGTGACGGAACCCGTGATTGAACGCACTGGCAAATCCGTATGAATCCATTGGGTATGGTCAGCACCAGCACTGCCGTTAAAGGGAGCAGGGACAGCTCCACCCCCTACAGGAATCAGGATTAAAGTCTCAGGATTATTGGTGGTATTTTTTGCCACAACGTTAAACTCTTGCCCATTATCTCCTAAGACCACCCGGTTCAAGGGTGACTCCAATTGGAATTGGGAAGCATCATCCACGTGCAAAACAATGCCCTGTTTCCCCACCCAGTAACTGGGGTCCTGGTTATTGGAAACCTGATAGCCCCCGGCTTCGAGGAGTGAGCGGGCAGTGGCCGTGCTAATCGTACCATTGTCTTGACGCCCATCCAGTAAATCGAGGAGTTGGGTTCCCAAATCGGTATACATACGGCTACCGGTCCGGGTCATTGTCGCTCCGCCATAACTTTGGAAGGTAAACGAACCAGGGGTCGTGGCATAACTGGGGAACGGAGGCGTCCCATCGGGCGGAATATTTAACAGTGGCAGGGGAATCGAGTGAGGGGAAAGATTACCATTGGCATCGACTTCATTGATGATCAGATAGCCACCTTGGTTAATCACTCGGCCCATATCGAGATGCAAGACGGAGTCCACGCCAGTGGTCGTTTCATAACCCATCGCTGCCACTTGGGTGTTTTGACCAATCGCATTAATGGGGTTCAAAACATTCGCCGTCGTTGCAGGACCCACAGCCCGTGCATAGGTCTCTGGTGAAGTTAAACCAGGGAAATCCAACCAAACGGCATTGGTGGTCTTCTTGTCTTGGTTAATGATACGCGCATCACGCTCGGTCGCCCCAATCGCCACGTTGGCAAAAGCGGGCATATTGGTATTGGTGACATAGGTATGTGCCGAGTTATATTGCCCCGTGAGGTTGCTAGAGCGCCCATCAAAGTTGAGAGCGGCCCGGTTGTCATCGTTAAAGCTATATTGCACCGTACCGGTACCAGTTGTCAGATTGCCATTGGCATCTAATACAGGGTTGCCTGTGGGCACATTGGTATTAGTCGTACCTCCAATAGTAGAACGGTCAAGGGTTTCACGGTAATAATAAAAGTTGGATGGCAATGCACCGACAAAGGTTTCACCGTAATAACGGCCTGGTTGACCCGGGACTTCTTTCAGATCGGGCACATAGTCAAAGAGGTTGTAATCATCCCCTTGCATTGAGAGACGGTCATGGTTGCGAATCCAATCTTCATACGTAGCGGCATTTGCATAGGTCGTGTTGTAGGTGCCATAAGTACCATCATCATTACTGACTTGCCCGTTTCGGGTATTGGTAGCATCCACATTATCCCCGTAAGTGTACAGGCGAGATTTGGCCTGCTGATCGTCAGTGGTATTGCCATAATGGGCATCTGTACCAAAGCGGTCAAAGATATTACCGCCCCCATCAACCACATAACGCGGCACCGTGGTATAGCTGGGAATTGTGCGCATCTCAATATAGGGATCCACAATTTTGATCGACCAATCCCGTTGGTCAATCGAGCCAAAGTTTAACAACAAATTGTTTTCGTTGCGCAATACATTGACATCATTGGTGGGAATCGTCATTTTGTAACGAATTCCGGGATAGAGCTCTGGGACAAGCACACCATTGACCATATGAGTCCCCCCATCCGAACCCAGAATCCGGTCGACGGTATTATTGCCTTGGGTGTATTGCCCATCATTTTCAGTACCGGTAATAAACGAGTTGGGATTGGGCGTTGTATAAGGCGCAACCCCCGGATAAGAGGGAATGGAATAACCATACCGCTCGTAAAAGGACAGATTGGCCCAAAGTGGGTTACCAGCACCGGTTACACCACCGGCGTCAGTGCGGTTGTTGGTACGGCCCGGATCAGCATTGATACCCAACGCATTAAAGAGGGCTGTTGGGTCAAAAGCAGCCTCACCCGCGACCACATCATCATGCTGCAACATATTGCGCAGTAAATGGTGTAACAGGGGGTCCGAATCGGCATAAGTGGCCGAGTGATCGGTATCGTTGGCTCCAAATACTTTCGTGATGATAGCACCCGATGGGACATTACCTGGATATCCAGGAGCATCCAGATACATATAAAAAGCATCCCCTGAAGATGGGCTTCCTGCCGTGAATTGGTAGACATAGCGATAATCTTGAGAGTTGGTCGGATAAGAAGCACCCGCATGAGGTTGCCCCAAAGAAGCAAGTGTGGGCCAATCACCCACAACAGGGGGGGCGCTTGCAAACGGGGCAGCCGCAGGGGGGGGATAAGCCGGAGGATATGGGGCATCCCATGGGCGGCTGCCCGGCGGAATTTCTGAACCGTACACGCTGCCATCCATATAGGTAAACGGAGCCCGATAAGTATAATAAGAAGGATCCGAGCCAGTGGATCCTGGCGGTGGGTTAATAATCGGATCCCAAGAGTCGGGCTCAGCAGGAGCACCAGGGCGGAAACCAATCTCACGAATACTATAAGGGCCTGCACCCCCGATCATAATTTGGTCACCAACGGTGAAGCCGCTTACCCCATCCAAATAAATAGGTGCGGTATTCCCATTACCATTGGGCCCAGTGGTCGTGAGCTGCGGATCTGGAGGACAGTCATCATCGGGATGCTCAACCTGGATAAATTCCCAAGCATTGGCAACCCCATCAGCCAAGAAGTTAAAGCCTGTAGCCGAAGGAGTAATGAAGTTATCCCAGCCTGGGATCATGGTCGAGAGGAAGTCGTGGTCAAAGTTCAGACGACGGCCATTGAGATCCATCCAAAGTTCACCACTAAGGGCTGAACCAGCGCCAATATTGAGCTGGGCAAACTCCCACGGACTGCGCACAATATTGTTCATGTCACTGGTGGTCATCGAGTTATTAAACTGTTGGTTAAACTGAGTGAACTGATAGACGTTCGGGTAAAATTTACTGATCACGTCTCCGGCATAAGGAGTATTTGGATCAATCGGCAACGTTTGCTGATAGGTCAGATCCCCTTCCCGAATAATGACGTTCATATTGCCTTCATTATATTTGCCTTGAGACCAGTCACCGGTATTGAGATTACTGCCATCAAGCTCTTTTCCCACGTAGTCCAAAATTTGGAAATCGGAAATCTCCAACTCCATTTTGTTGAAGTCGCCCTCAAGATAAATATTGATTCTTACTTTTGTTGGATCGTCGGGATGCGGGACAACCTCAGCCATAATCCGCTCATTTTCAATGGTACTGAAATTGTTGTGGGTGCCCGTAGATATGTCTAAATAATCACGGCCTGAACTTTGTTGGCGCACACTAGCTGGTACGGTTGTATCCAAGGCAATGAGGTTATTTTCCCCTGCTTGCGCAAAGGTTACAGTTTGGTAATTTGCAGGCCAACCGGTACCATGATCGCCACCATCACCTAACACCAAGGCACCATCACTGTTCCAATCATGGCGCTGGAAGTTAAAGCGTAGAGGGATTGCCCCCCCTTTATCATCCCAAGTCGAACCGAACTGACCTGAGTTTTGATGCAAACGGTACTTAAAGTTAAAAGACACACGGGTGTTTTCATTAAGCGTAAAACC
Organism: Cyanobacteria bacterium UBA7694; assembly: GCA_002482705.1. Classification (GTDB taxonomy): domain Bacteria; phylum Cyanobacteriota; class Sericytochromatia; order UBA7694; family UBA7694; genus UBA7694. The sequence continues at coordinate 5,689 of DLGM01000313.1, read as the reverse complement.
GGGGATACAAGTATCAAGGTCAATATAAGTAGCTGGTGCATCAAGGGTAAAGAGCTTAGGAGCAGCAAACTCACCAGCCCCTTCATTAGGCTGAGCAATAACCGAATTACCACGACTATCACGGAAAGTGGGACTGATGTCAACATAGGTGCGCTCAGAACCCGGGAAATAAATCATGCCTGTGTACTGGAAACCAGGAGCCGTGATACGATCCTTGCGCATTTCGGTAGGAGCGTCAATGATCATCGGCTCTGTGCCATCTAACACTTTGAGTTGATCATAGTGAGGGTGACTGGGGGGAATGCTGTATACCACTTTGTACGAACTGGGAACGGTGGTGCCATCGGGGCGAGTTTCCACTTCATCGACCTGCAAAGCGAGGGGAAGGTCATCAAATTCCCAGCCAAAGTTGACGGCATTATGACCCACAACGTTGAGATTGGCAGTACTGCCCGCGTCGCCACCGCTGTTAAGGGAGTTGGTCGCATGGCTGTAATCGACACCGCCGGGGCGAATGCCATCAATCATAATCGCCGGATAACCGGGGAAACTGGCCGGATCGCCGGTATAAATGGGGAAGCGGTCGCCTTGCTTGAGCGGTGGGTATTGCGGTTTGTTGGGTTGCAAGGCCGTGACGTTAATTTGTTTGACGTTGGAACCCCCGTCAAACTGGTCGTCAGTGGTGGCATAAACGGCGTTGATCCGGTCAATATCCCATCCCCACAGATAAGAGACGGTAGACCAAAACGCACCATTTTCTTTATAGGCGTTTTCGAGGGTGACGCCCGGTTCGGCCCAGAAGGTGCGGTTCAGGGAAGTATCGCTCATATCAACAGCTTTTGAACCAAAGAAGGGGTTATAGGCATAGTTGCGAATACGGTCATAGTTGTCCCATGGCAGAATTTCTTCGCCATTGGGGCCCACTGGGTACTGCCCAGCAGTCGAAGTGCTCACATCAGGCAAACCATTGAGAATACGGCTGGTATTTCGGTAGTTTTCTTCTTGGGATACTTTGCGGAAAGCAGCTTGGTTTTCGACATAACGGCGGTAGAGGTTGGTGAGTTTTTCGACCGCCTCGTTCATTTTTGTGGTCAAGTCGGCCATGATGGCTTGGTGGTACTCATACCCTTGGCGTAAGGCCTCTTCACGCATGCCTTGATCAGCCTGTTGTGCAACGGTACGAGAAAAGCGGTTCACGTCGAAACTTTCGAGACGCAGGATGTTATTGTCTTTAACGAAGTTATTGTAAAGCGAACCGGAATAAATGCTTGTCATGGCAGTACTCTCAACAAACCTTATTTTGTGGGAAGCAGGAGAGACCCCTGCACGTCACAGTATCGGTAGGTCTCCCTGTGAGGTGACGCTAGCAAATCAGAAGTTCATCTGTATTTAATAGTTAGCCCCCACATTATTAAATAATCTTAACAATGTTGGATTTCCAACACCGCTTGCCATGCGCAAATGAAATTTTTTTTGCAAAAACGCCAGTCCGTTGTATGATTTAATCTGAGCCAAACCGTTGGGAGACAATACCCTAACTTTAAGACCATGTGTATGAAGGGAAGAGCTGAATGGCTGAGGACTTAGATGACGAATTTGATGAAGAGCTCGAAGGCGATGAAGGCGAAGTAGCTGCCCACGACCCTTACGCCGAGATCAACGAGCTAAAACAGAAGCTCAGCCTCCTCCAAAAAACCAAAGAGGCTCAGCGTGCGCGTTACAAAAAAGAGATGCACATGATTGTGAATACGCTCTTGGCGCGCCACAAGGATGTCAAGCACGAAAACCGCCTGTTACAACAGCAGCTTCAGAACACTGGGGACAGTGGTCCTGATGACTTTATGGACAATCTCCGCCAGTCCCTCGAAGAACAGAAAAAAGAGGCAACCATTTTGCGTAAAATGGTCGCCCAGCTTGAGCAACAAAACAGTCAACACCAGAAATCAACCGCTGAGGTTGAAACCCTGCGCGAATTGCTCCACGAAAAGGATCTGTTTATTCGTGAACTGGAAGAGCAGAATCAAAACTCGCTCTATCAATTGGAAGCCAAAGATGCGATTCTGAGCCGAACTTCCGCCCAACTCTCAAACTTGGAAGCTGAAGTTTATGCCCTCAACAAGCGTCTGCGTTCGGGGGGAGATGCATCCTCTCAACAACTGCTGGATGAAAATCAGCAATTGCGCGAGCAGGTGCGCTCTCTTGAAGGGATTCGTGCCCACTACGAACAGCAAATCAAAGCCATGCAAGCACAGGCTAAACAGGCTGTTGAAGTCGCTTCTGCCGCTGTCGCCTCTGCCGAAGCCAATCAGGTCGAGGATGCTGACTACGAACAAGCAATGGACATGATCATGCAAGAGTTGCAGGACAGTCTCAGCACCTACGACGAGCTCTCGTCGCAAGTGTCTAAAGCGCGCAGTTAACATTTAGCAGCCGTGATCCTCTATGTCTTAGTGGTATGGGGCCTGGTCACGGCTGTTGCGCTGTTATTGGAGGTCATACTTCTGGCCCACCACCAGCAGCATGCCCTGCCCGTGCTGCATTCCCCCTTGGTCAGCGAAGTCCAAACCCTGCTGATCGGTGTCCCCTTAACAGAAGTCAAAAGTTTGCCTGTAGCGGGTATCACTGGGCTCTGTCTCCTCAGCGGAGCCTCTTTAGGCTGGCTGTGTGAGCGTTATATGGGCCCTGTCAAACGCCTCTACCAACGTTTACAGCGCACTTATCCCGGTTGGTATCAACGCTGGCCCGCCGCCCAACGGGAGGTGCGCCTGGCGCTTGTATACAGTGCTGGTTTGGGGCTACTGGCTGCGATTACAGGGTTTGTTTACCCCCATCTGTGGGCACCCGCTCTGGGTTTGGCCAGTGGGAGCGCCATTGGGCTTTTGCTCTTGCCCGTGCTGCGTCTGCGCACCCTCAAACTGGAAGACCGACCAGAAACGGCCCCCCAAGCCCTGATTCATCAGCTTGCACCGCGTTTTCCCGTACACCGCTCGCTCTTTTTAGGACAGCTTTATCTGCGTCTGTTATTGCCCTGTTTTTGCCTCTTTTTATTGCTCATTTTGCCTCTCAGCCTAGAAATGATTCACCTCAGCACTTGGAGTGCCGTCATTTTGATGAGCAGTTTGGTCAGTGGCCTTCTCGGGGCATGGCACCAATGGCGTGACAGTCAGTTGAGCATTGAATCCTTTGGCCCCAATCTGCTACAACTGGGCACTCTCATGTTAGTAGCGAGCGCCCTCTTGGGATTTGGTGTGGGCTCAGACAATTGGGTTTGCCTAGGGCTGATGGGATTTCTTAGCGGCTATGTGGCGGGTTCTTATTAAGCAACGGGAGTGAAGGATCTGAAGCGGTTTTGAGTTCTTCGTGATTCGTCAGACCATCACCATCAGAGTCCAATTCGCCTAAAGCCTTTAAGGTGCGAATCAGCCCCGCGGGCCCCTGATACAGGCGGGCAAAATCTTGCCCAAAAGGGGTGTAAGTTTGCCCGGCGGTATGACAGAGCTGACACTCAATCTTACGCTGATACTGGCTGCGCAAGGCATCAGAAAACCCAGAATAGGCCTGTACGGGCATCGTAAAACAGAAAAACAAGCTGAGCAGAAAAATACGCATAAAGTTACCTTAACACAGCCCTGACAAGGAGCCAAGCCTTGCTGTGTGAAGGAACAGCCACATGTTATGATGTGCGCTAGAGAGGTTTGTATGCACCCTTATCAAGAACTTGTCCCGATGCGTTCTCTGATCCCCAAAGTGATTGATAAAATCACGATGGACAACTGGTTTCGTGACTCCGAATCGCTACAAACCCTCATTCAACAATTGCGCATTCGCTTTGGCCATCAGGGGCAACAGGTCAACCAAGCAGAATATATTGAATTGGCCGACAAAGCCGAACAGTTGGCGATTGATTTGGTACTGCGCTTCAGCTATGGCGATTTAGTCCAGCTCCTGTGTGAAAATCCCTGGATGCTCAATACAGAAACCGAACCTGATTTGGGTGCCCTTTTTAGTGATAAATTTGGGCGTGCAACGGTGGCCAGCATGGTAGCCGTTGTACTCTGTGAGCACCTGTATGCAGAGCTGATGCAGTCTATTGAATGCCTGATTTAGGCCGTTTGCGAAACGGTGTCGCCCTATAGAGTAGATATGTCATAATGGTAACCACGAGACGCCCGTGGAGTACCACAAGCGCCATAACAAGGGTTTCAGGCCCCTTCTGGGTATTCCCTTTGAAGCTGTGGTACTCAGCTTTCCCATCGTTGAACGGGGCGTTGTTTTAAAGTTTTTGCAAGACAAGTGAGGATATCCATGGAGATCAAAATCGTCTGTAAGCCGCTCGATCAGGTTGAAACAGAAGTATTGGTACTGACCGTCTTTGAAGATGAGCTGAACAATACCGCCTATTTCAAAGCGATTGATGATAAATTAAACGGCAAGATCACCCAAATCATTGAAAGTGGCGAAGTCAAAGGTAAATTCCGCGAATTTACCACTTTACATACCGATGGCATTGGTGCCAAACGGCTGCTGATTATGGGTTTGGGCAAGCGCAAAGAATTCTCCCTCGACCGTATGCGCTCAATTTCCGCCAATAGCGCCCGTTATGCCCGTCGTATTAATGCCCTCGAAGTGGCCATTCACGACTTCTCCTTCTGCCATCAAGATGGGGCATCCAGCGCTGAAGCCATTACCGAAGGGCTGATTTTAGGGCTATACCGCTTTGATAAATACAAGAGCAAGAAAAAAGACCTCTCCAAAGTGCTCGACAAGCTCAAAATTGTCACCCCCTCGGAAGATGCCGTTGCCGCCCTTGAACAGGGCAGCCATAAAGGTCAAGTACTGGCTGAAAGCGCCAACTTTGTCCGCGATTTAGTCAACGAGCCGTCTAATTTTATGACCCCAACGCGCTTCGCCGAAGTCGCCGAAGAAGTAGCTGCGGCCCATAACCTCAAAATCAAGGTCATGGAACAACCCGAAATGGAAGAACT
>DLGM01000313.1:0-694 GCA_002482705.1 Cyanobacteria bacterium UBA7694 | reverse complement strand
CTGGCCGTAGCCAAAGGTTCTGACACCCCCCCGAAAATTGTGATTATGGAATACATGGGTAATCCCGGTGGCGACACCGTCGGCATCGTCGGCAAAGGGGTGACCTTTGATACCGGTGGTTATGACCTCAAACCTTCAAGCGGCATGCTGCGCATGTATGGCGATATGGCCGGGGCCGCTGCCACCCTGGGAGCCATTCAAGCCATTGCCTCCCTGAAAGTACCCATGAACGTGGTTGCAGTCATGGGCATGGTCGAAAATATGGTCAATGGCCATTCGTACAAGCCTTCGGATATTCTCCACTCGATGGCCGGAAAAACTATTGAAGTGCTGAATACAGATGCTGAAGGCCGCCTGGTACTGGCCGATTGCCTGACCTATATCCAACAAAACTACAAGCTGACCGCCTTAGTCGATATTGCCACCTTGACCGGGGCTGCGATTATCGCTTTGGGTCGCACCGTTTCAGCCGTTCTGACCAACGACGACAGCCTGTATGCCCGCGCCTTTAAGGCCGGTGAATACACCGGTGAACGGGTCTGGCAACTGCCCCTGTATGACGAGTTCCGTGCCCAGTTGGTCAGTGATGTGGCCGACATTGAAAACGTCGGGGGCCGCTCAGCCGGTACCATTACTGCCGCCTGTTTCCTGAAAGACTTTGTCAATGAAGGTCAACCCTGGATCCACTTTGATA
>DLGM01000467.1 GCA_002482705.1 Cyanobacteria bacterium UBA7694 | reverse complement strand
AACGGTGCTCATGACCTCACGGGTTTGGGTGAGCATATCAAGCTGCCCCTGCAACTCCGTTTTGCGGGCCGGGTCTTCCGTCTGAGCCAACTCCCCCTGCACCTTGGCAATCTGTGGATCGAGGGTGTGGGTGATGTATTTTTGCAGTTCGCCTGCAACCTTGGTGTGCTGCTCACAGAGCTGAATGGTGTTGGGGCAGGGAACTTCCAGGCCTCCCATCGCATCCCGCAGGCTCACCTTGCCCGACATCGTGCGGGTTTTGGTCGAGCCGTCGGGCTGTGTTTCTTTCCAGTTGAGTGCATACCCGGCACTTTTTTCGTCGAGCCCATCCAGGGCTGCTGCCGTTTGCGTCAGAGTGGGGTCATTGTTATTGGCCAATACCGACTCGGGCATTTGCAAATCGGAGATTTTGAAGGCTTCACCGCTGCCCATTTTGGTACGCAGTTGGGCGAGTACTTGCCCGGCTTCATCGGGAGTCATCTCGGCATATTTGACTTCTTGGCCTTCAATCCCAACAGCCACCAACACCTGATCACTGCCAGAGGCAATGGCCCCTTCGAGATCTTTGGCCAAATCTTCGGGTTTTACCTGAGGATTGCTGAGATTGACAGTCGCGTCGGTACGGTTGGTACGGATATTTTTAAGTTCAGTGGAATTGGCTTGAACGCTATAGCGAGATCCAATTTGTGTCATACACGGGGCCCTACTCTTGAGTGAAATAACATCGGAATGCTTGGTTTTATTTTACCCAGATGGGAAAAGCTTCAAACATGCGTCAAGACCAAGTTCTGGTCTGGTTTTTGGCATTTTTATCGCGAAAAGCCTGTTCTACATCAATATCTAAACGATTTGCAATTGCCAACAAATAGTTCAATACATCCACAATTTCTTCAGCCACCTGTGTTTTACGTTCACTTTGAACAGTTTCAGGTTGTCCTTCTTCAAAATAGCGATTATAGCGGCGAATCGATTTGAACAGTTCGCCCACTTCTTCCCCCATTAAAAAACAGTTGTGGACCAAATCCACATCCAGCCAGCCCTGTTGGGTTTCGAGGGCCTGAATATAGTCTTGATAAGCCTTTAAAGGGGCTCCAGAAGGTAGCTCAATCATGATGTCCTCCGCAAAAGCAAGGGTGAGATTATGTTCATTTTAAGCACTGCAACGTTCAATTGGACATCTTTCCGGCAGTTATGGGGCTTCTGACAGTGTGCATTTGTGATCAAAATCTGTTACAAATATACAGGGGACTTTCATTGCGCATTTATTTTGATCCTGCAGAGGCCAGCAACCTGTGAGCGAAGCCCACGCATCTGACTATTTATCCAAAACTCACGAGATCCACTCCTTTAACGCGTATCTGGCCGAAGTGCAGGGAAGCAATAGCCTGGTGCTGCGCTATCGTCAAAAGGAAATATCGATCGCGCTCGCCCCTTTGTTGGTCGGACGCGACCCCAGCTGCACCTTGAGTTTGGCCTTACCGACAATCTCACGCTACCATGCCGTCATTTACCGCTTTGGCCGTAACTACATTGTGCGCGATTTGCACTCCACCAACGGGGTGTTTCTCAATCAGGTTCAGGTCTACCAAGCTCCCATTCGCCCTGGGGATCACCTGCGCTTTGGCGACCAAGAATTTGAAGTCTTAGCAGGCCCCTCTTCCGGGCAAACCTACGCCAGTGAATGTGCCGTGCTGTTTATGGATGTAGCTAATTCAACAGCCTTAACCGAACAATACGGCGAGGCCTTTTCCCAATATTTACACGCCGAAATTTCCCGCCTCGAAGACCGTATTTTCTGGAATTTGGGCTGTCCGGTCAAACATTTGGGCGACGGGCTGATGAGTGTCTTTGGGCTGTGGCCTCCGCCCTCGGATCGCTATTATCTGGCAGACAAAGCCCTGGAGTCGGCCTATTTGGCCGTGCAACATATTCGCAATTTAAATCGTTTTCCCGGCCTGCGTCTACGAGTTGGCATGGCTTATGGCGAGGTCTCCGTGATTGAGCAAGAAAGCCTCGACTTTTTTGGAGATACGGTTAATTTAGCTGCCCGCCTTGAGTTCAGCAACAAGCTGTATGGCACCGAAATCATGATGAGCGAATCCTTTTACCGCATGCTCAATAACCGCGAAGGGCTACGTGAGATTGATACCGTCCGGGTTCAGGGCAAACAACTCCCGGTCAATATCTACACCCTCGATGAAAACGTGTTGCAAAGCAATAACCACGCCTATATCGATCTGTACCACATGGCCCTCAATTTTTATCGCCAAGGGCTGTTTAAAGAAGCTCTAGAATGCCTGAAGCAGCCCCCCGTAGACGGAGATGCCCCGAGCCAGCAGCTCAAGGTGCGGATTATGAAAATCTTGGCCGGACAGATTGAAACCCCCACCACCTGGGATGGGGTCTGGAACATCGATAAAGAATAAGCCCAGCTCCATCCAATGGCAATTCATCCGTTGCAGCTTTAAAACGCTAAATCGAATGTACCTATTTTAAGCGCGGTTGCGCCGTGATTTTCCAGCAGGAGCTTGGGTGCTTACAGATTGCCCAGCAGCCAAGGGGTGTGAGTAGAGCGGTTCTCCTGACCACGTATGAATGATAAGTAACGGGAATAGATCCGCCAAGAGTGCATATTCATAAGCATTGGGTGCGATAAAAGGCTTGTCATCAGGGCGATTGCAAGGTTGAGCGTTCATAATAATGTGTTAAAACCTTAATAAATTTACAGAGCAGCATTCAGTTGTTCCTGATTTTAACGATAACTGTCAAATAGGACAGTTCAAGCCCTATTTAAAAAATAAAGGTCAACATCATGTATTCCCCCACCACTCGCCTGCTCACC